>NZ_JAUBTG010000064.1:0-32322 GCF_036702395.1 Microcoleus sp. D3_18_C2
TCTTACTCCCTCCCCTTGATAAGGGGAGGGTTGGGGTGGGGTCAAAAATTTACGACTCCTGCAAGGATTGCTATATCTGTACTTCACTCTACTGAAAACCGCTATCTTGCCTCAGCAACAATAGTTCGGTGTCGGACTGTATTACAAGTAATCGTCGGCGCAGCAAAACCAGAATCAACCAAAGCTTGCTCAATATCCAACCCAAAATACTGATCCAAATAAGGCTCCGTACTTTTGAGCAAAGTTAAAATATAAGGAGGCATTTTGGCATAAACTTCCGACTGAGGATTCATATCCATAATTGTCAAATGTCCGCCAACACGCAGCAAACGCCTCGCTTCCCGGAATATTTCTCTAGTAGCTTTCTGCGGCAATTCGTGACAAACTAAACAAATAGAAACTAAATCAAAAGCTGCCGCAGGCAAACCTGTAGATTCAGCAGCAGCATGAACCCAAGTCGGAGATTTTTGATTGAAAGATTGGGATTCTCGCTGTTGGGAACGGTATTTAGCCACTGCTAAGAAATAAGGCGATAACTCTACTCCAGTCATCTTCGCTTCCGGGTAAACCTCCCCAAGAGCAAAGGTACTCATTCCCACACTGCATCCCAAATCAACAATATCTCGCGGCGAAGAAGCAATTTGAGATTTGATGACTTCGTGATAGCTGGCGCGGAGTTTTGCATCGCCTTCTGCACCCGCTTCCGGCCAAATTGTGGCGTGAACTGTACGGGCGGCAACTTCTACTTCTGTAGCAGCTTCCCAACTCATATTACCTTGTTCGTAAGCGTGGAATGAAGTTAGATAATATTTCGGGTAAACCAGATCGGGATTTTGAACGCTGAGCAATTCTGCATCCCAATTTCGAGCTAAAAGTGCTTGGGCTTCTTGTCGCCAATGCACTCCAATTTTTTCGGCTCTTGTTATCATCATTTCCCGCGCTTGGTGCTTGGCTAGATTAGCTAAAGGCTTGATGGAGAGTACGCCATTTACTAAACGCGAGGCTAATCCGGGAGTTTTGTTAACTGCAACAGTCATTTTTTAGGTTTTTCTATTTTGCGCCCTCTATTTTAACACGTTTGGGCGATTTTGAGTTGGTCAATATAAAGACTTTTTTTAATGAACCGCAGAGGGCGCAGAGAACGCAGAGGAGCGAGAAGAGAGAAAAGATCGGAGTAGGGCAAAAGTGGATCGGGTGGTATAATATTTATTTGTGCTTGCCTAGTTAGTGCTGGGGAATTTACCGGGAATCGGGAATCGGATTTGCTGAAGTTGGAGTATTTGGAAGAACACTTTAAATCGGGCTATTCAGGAGTTTTTGATGAGCAAGTCTATTGTTGAATTGGTTGACAATTTGCCGTCGGGTGGCGTCACTGTGATGATGTTAAAATCTCTCGATTTTGTGGTTCCGGGGGAGTGGAACAATCTCACGGGTTTTGATAATACTATTCAAGCGCTGACAGGGGAAACAAAGCGCAAATTAGTTGAGAAAATTCGCGATCGCGCGATCGAGCTTTACGCTAACCCCAACGAGCCATATCAAGGCGTAGTCAGGCTTTACCAGTTAGCAGACAGCGCCGACAGTGCGTTAGGTGCAACGGCTATGGCGAATAAAATCGGCGAAAACATCGGCTTTCTTTCCTTTCTCAACCGCCTCACTCCCAAAGCTGACACAACTCAAACGATCGACTTGTGCGTCAAAGTGGCGATCGAGCTAATTGCCTACTGCAAACTTAACAATATTTCCCTTAACAATGTGGGAAGCTTTGGTAATTATTTATCCCATTACAAAGACGAATCTCTGATGCGGATGGCTGCTTTAGTTTGTGCTGACGGTTTAATTCCCCTTGGCCCGGACTTCCTTAGAGTAGCACAAAATACCCTAGGCGGATTGAATCCTTCAACCTTGCAGCAAAACTCAACATTCCAAAATATCAGCAACCTAATTCCCGGCGCTAATAATGCAGCAAAATTTGGATTCGTGACAACAACTTTCGCCTCAGCGCAAGGTTGGATGAACAATTTAGTACAGTCTCGCGGCTTAACTCCCGCCATAGTTTTAGGCCATCTCAAGCAATACATTGATGTTACCGATGACAAATTGGATTATGTGGCGGCGTTTTTAGACATGAGTACCAATTATTACGAACATACCGGAATTCAGACGGTTGCTCGCCGATTGATCGATCGAGCTTATGGCGAAATAGCCTCGGATAGATAGTATAAAACTCGTCGCTCATCATTCTCGCTTAACAGGCTTTCCGGCCTGTTCCACAAAAATTAAATTTTATTGTGGGGAGTAGGGGTTGGGCTTCTAGCCCGCCCTGAAGGGCATTATTGCAAATGATCCAAGATATAAAGGGAACAAACCTCGTCGCTCATCATTTTAAAGAACAGGCCGAAAAGCCTGTTCTACAAAAATTAAATTTATTGTGGGCCGTTGCTCCTAGCCCGCCCGGAAGGCGGGAGTGCATTATTAATTGCTGAAACCATTGCTTAGTTTGCCTTCTTCCTTCTTCCTTCTTCCTTCTTCCTTCGGCTGTGAGTTAAAATAAGCAGATTATGTTTAGCAAACCTCTTTTAATCGCATTGTGAAAAACAAATCGCTTCCTTCATCCGTAACAGTCAAGCTAGGTAAATTTGTCTGGACATCAATGTGGCAATTAATGATGTCAAAACTAGCGCCGCCCGATCGCACGGGAGCATACATTCGCCCCAGCAGCAGTTTCCGGAACTTTGTCAGCACTGCACCAGACAACCCTCACGGGCCCGCCACGGGACGGTATCGCCTCTTCGTGGGTAAAGGGTGCCCTTGGGCGCACCGCACTCTGGTGACGAGGGCGCTCAAAGGGCTTGAAGATGCGATATCCGTATCTATTGTCTATCCCTCGGAAGGGGGAATGTGGGTGATGGAGTCGGAGACTTTTGGCTGCAACACGATGCCGGAACTTTACCAGTTGGCTTTACCGGGCTATCAGGGGCGGTGTACGGTGCCGGTGCTGTGGGATGACTCGAAAAAGGCGATCGTCAATAATGAGAGTTCGGAAATTATTGTGATGCTAAACTCGGAGTTTAACGAGTTTGCTAGCAATCCTCAAATGGATCTTTATCCTCTGGATTTGCGAGAACAAATTGACGAGTGGAATGAGAAGATTTACCAATCGGTGAATAACGGCGTTTATCGCTGCGGTTTCGCGCAATCTCAAGCTGCTTATGACTCGGCTTGCAGTGAATTGTTTGCTGTTTTAGACGAGATCGATCGCTCGCTCTTGAGGAGTCGTTACTTGTGTGGCGATCGGGTGACTTTAGCAGACGTGCGGCTTTTTACTACTCTATTCCGTTTTGATGCCGTTTACTACAGCTTATTCAAATGCAATCTGCGCCGCATTCAAGATTACGAGCATTTGGGAGCTTATCTGCGCGATTTGTACCAGTTACCGGGAGTTGCCGGCACTTGCGATTTGGAGGCTGTCAAGCGCGATTATTACGGCAATTTGTTCCCGCTGAATCCCGGCTGCATTATCCCGGCTGGGCCCGATCCGGCGAGTTTGCTCAAAGCTCACGATCGGGCAGGGTTCAGAAACCGGGTTTCTCCATAAATCTCTGTGATTATCGAAATTGAAGCGAATAAAATGACCTCGTTCGGGGATATATTTTAGCAAAATTCTTCTCCTTCTGGTTTTCCCCAAGAGATTTCTTCGCCCGGTTCTATTTCGCCTGCTAATAATTCATCTAGGGTATATTTGGAAACTTTCTGATTTACAGGCTCTATGACTATTTTTCCATTTTCTATACTGCAAATTACTGCATCATCTGCTTTCAGGTTGAAATATTTGGTTCTTCAGTACGTAGTATGCTAAACAACCCAAAATCAAGCTGTAAACCTTGTTATATCAAATCCGGTAGCATCGGAATTATTCATCTCTCTTATCTCCCTCTGTGTTCTCTGCGTTCTCTGTGGTTAAATCATTCCGATGCAACCGGAAACAATATTAAATAAGGATTAAACGAAATATCGCTCATTCTAGCCCAATTCATCTAAATAAATAGTCAAAACCTTTGCTCCGCAAAGGTTTTGACTACATTTCTATACAATTTGGCATACCAAGTAATGAAGAGCCATTATTTTTTGTATACTCATCCAAAGATTTTATAATAATTAGGATCTTTTTTAATAAAAACTCTCAGTCTAAATAATCGATAATAAAACACAACCTGTTTACTTAGTTTGTTGTTGATTTTCTTCCAAAGAGAACGTTTGGGATATTCAATCTGTTTATGGATGTCGAAGTAAATTTGTTTCTCCTGAATAATTGCTTGTCCATTTTGGATTCTTACTCGTTCAATATTATCCTTAAAGAATGGAAATTTGTCTTCGCGGAAAAAATCAAATGTCATCCCAATTCGAGCCGCAGCTAGCCCCATAGCATAACCCTCACCATGATAGATTTCTTGCATTTCAAAAAAGTAAGAAATTGTCTGCCAAAGTTCAAAAAATTCTCCTTCTAATCCATTCTGTCTCTTCATGACAAACATAAACTCGTGAAGCCACTTCACTTGTTGAAGATCGATATTTAGTTTTTGCCCTGCTGCTTTTATAACTTCAATTTCTTTCGGATTTTTAATGTTTTGTATGTGTTTGACCAAATCAGTACCTGCTCTTGCTGTAATTCCAGGAGACCAATTCATTTCTTCTACTAGAGGGCCTAGCAATCTAACATCAGAGTCTAAAAACATACAACTCTCAAATAGTGAGAGAGCTTTTTCAAGAACGAAACGTTTGTCATGATACCCTTTCACACTCTGGAGGTGGTGCTTGAACACCAGAACATGAGGGAAATTTTTAAACTGCTCTGGTTGATCGCTTAGGATACATAAAGTTGTGGAAGGCATATGGGTCTGGATATCTTGAGCTAGCATCTTTACATGAGCACGATACCTATCACCTACAGCTAGAGTACAAAAACAAAACTTTTCAGATGTGTCCATATGATTTGAGCGCAAGAGATGTGAGTTAAACTTGCAGAAATTTTTCGTGAATCCAACTTATGAAAATATTATAACTGACTTATGGTTACTAGATTACTCTGAAACAGTTTCAATAGCAAGGAATAAACAGAATATTAAGAATGCGTTTATATTGCGATCGCAATATTGAAGATTAAACCCTATATCCCTCTTCTGTCACTCTCCGGGGGGGGATCGCGCTTAATCTTCATCTGGCAATTAATACAAGCTATTCTATTAGAAGAAAAAATGCTCAGGTTTATTTATTATAACAACTAGATATAGTCGCGCGTGGGGCTCAGAAACCGGGTTTGAAACCCAAATCTTGGGTAGGATGCCTAAATTATCACAGAAACCCGGTTTCTTGGCTCAGGGTTAGGCGCGATCGCGTGGGGGGTTGAGAAACCGGGTTTGAAACCCAAATCTTGGGTAGGATGCCAAAATTATCCCAGAAACCCGGTTTCTTGGAGTTTCTGGGAACACGCGTGGGGATTCAGAAACCGGGTTTCTTACCCAAATCGGGCGTGAGGATGTCAAAATTCTCCCAGAAACCCGGTTTCTTAAAGCCTTCAATTCTTCAAATGTTAAGTCACGATAAGCATCGGCTGAAAAAAATTGCGATCGCACTCCATCTATTTTAGGTAAACTTCCCTAACGCAAATCAATATATTCCTGATAGCTGGAAAACTCCCAATCCTCTGCTTTTTCAACTATATTAGCACAGACTGGGTTTAAGTAAATATATCGAGTTAAGTGTAATAAATAGTCTTCTCCATCCACATGAATCGCCTGAAACCGTCCCTGAAATAGTGAACCCACCCTTTGATAGCGTTTATTGATAGCCTTAGCATAAGACAGAGTAAATGACTGCATCAGCTTGGAAAAATCATCCGTTTGCAGGTAAACTAATAAATGATAGTGGTTCGGCATCAAACAATAAGCAATAATATCGACACCATGAATAATCAGATGGTTTCTTAATTGACGTAAAAAATAAATATAGTTTTCTCGCTCAAAAAAGATAAGCTGACGGTTATTACCTCGGTTATAAACATGGTAGTAATTACCCGCTTGGAAGATAATTTGGCGACGTGGCATATCAGAGGATAGGTGAGTGGCTAGCGGAAGGGGAGGGTTCAGAAACCGGGTTTCTTACCCAAATCTTCGGTAGGATGCCAAAATTATCGCAGAAACCCGGTTTCTTGGCTGAGGCTGAGGTGCGCTCGCGTGGGACTCAGAAACCGGGTTTCTTACCCAAATCTTCGGTAGGATGCCAAAATTATCGCAGAAACCCGGTTTCTTGGCTGAGGCTGAGGGGCGCTCGCGTGGGACTCAGAAACCGGGTTTCTTACCAAAATCTTCGCTAGGATGCCAAAATTATCGCAGAAACCCGGTTTCTTGGCTGAGGCTGAGGCGCGATTGCGTGGGGCTCAGAAACCGGGTTTCTTACCCAAATCTTCGGTAGGATGCCAAAAGTATCGCAGAAACCCGGTTTCTTGGATGGTTGGCAGGGCCTCAGAAACCGGGTTTCTTCACCAAATCGGGCGTGAAGATGCCAGAATTATCGCAGAAACCCGGTTTCTTGAACAACGAGGATTCGATTTCTAGCTTCCCGATAAAATTTCTTCGAGTGCTAATTTAAGCGTCGGATATTGATATTGAAAACCACTAGCTAAAGTTTGTTTCGGCAACACTTTCTGCCCTTCCAAAACAAGTTTTGCCCCGTCTCCCAAAAGCATTTCTAAAGCAAAACCTGGCACCGGCAACCAAGAAGGCCGCTTTAAAACTTCCCCTAAAGTTTGGCACAATTCATTCATCCGCACCGGATTCGGTGCTGTTGCATTCAAAACGCCTTCAACTTGCGAATTTTGCAAAGCGTACAAAATTAAATCAACCACATCCTCGCGATGCACCCAAGAAAACCACTGTTTCCCAGTGCCCAGCGGCCCGCCTGCAAATAGTTTAAAAGGTGGCAGCATTTTTGCCAATGCGCCTCCCATTCCCAAAACTATCCCCAGCCGCAAAATTGCTAACCGCGTTCCCGCATTTTTTGCAGGTTGGGCGGCTGCTTCCCAGTCTTTGCAAACTGCTGCTAAAAAATCGTTTCCCGCAGGGCTAGTTTCGTCAAACTCAGCGGTTTCGCTGGTTCCGTAATAGCCGATCGCCGATGCGCTAACAAACACAGATGGTCTAGGATTAGCATTGACGATCGCCTCGACCAATTTTGCCGTAGTCAGTTTGCGACTGTCCAGAATTGCTTGCTGGCGCGCCTCCGTCCACCTTTCCTCCGCAATCGGAACCCCAGCTAAATTGACAACAGCGTCGCAGCCCGCGATCGACTTTTGCCAATCACCAGACTCCGCAGGAGTGTAGGCGACAACTTCCAAATTCGGATAAGCTGAAGCCGGAAAAACTCGGCTAGCCTTCGCCCCATCCCTGCTCAAAACCACCACTTGATGTCCCGCAGCTTGCAGCTTCTCCACCAGCCGGCTACCTACAAATCCCGTTGCTCCCGCGATCGCTACTTTCATCTTTTACCCGCAATGCACATTTTTAGTAGTTTAGACGATCGTCCAAACTTGTGTTAAATCATACAAAAATAAAAAGCAGCCTCGATCGCCTCCCCACAAGCCAAGTGTATTTTGATTAAACTGATATGGGACGCGAGGAAAACAAACCATGCCTGCAAAAAAATCAAAGCTTCTAATTGCTGCCTCCATCGCCGCAGCAGGTAGCGCTGCGGTCTACTTTTACTTCCAGGGTTTGAGCCAACAAGTATCCAACCCTCAAGACAGCGCCAAAGTTGTACCCGACGAAGCAATGATGGCCGCGTTTATCTCCCCCAATCCCCAAGCGCTGTCACAATTGCAGCGATTTGGCACGCCAGGGGCTCAAAAGTTGATCGGTCAGGGTTTGAAGGCCTTTCAAGAACAAAGCTTGGCAGGCACTCAAATCGACTTTGACAGGGACTTAAAGCCTTGGCTGGGGGGGGTGATGGTCGCTTTGCTACCCCCTGATGCTGTCACGAATACAGAGCCTCCAAAACTGCTGGTAGTAGTCAGCGTCAAAAATAAAATTAGCGCTTGGAATTTTGCGAATAAATTAAAATCTCAGCCCGGTGCAACTACTCAAGAAACCGAGTATAAAGGAGTTAAAATTTTTGAGATTGCAGAGCCAACTGGCAAGCGCTACAGTGTGGCTTTGCTGAACGACCAATTAGTGATGGCTCCTTTGAGACAGCCTGTGGAATTGGCGATCGATACTTTTAAAGGAGAACCCTCCCTCGCTACGCAGCAGAGCACAACTAAGTTTTTTGCAGAGAGTGCTGGTGTCAAGAATCCGATCGCAACTGTTTATATTGCTGACTATCCTGCGGCAATTGAGCAATTGAAAGCTAATTTGCCCGCTGATATCCAGTTGCCTTGGACAGTGTTTTCGCAGTTCAAACAGGTTAAGTCTTTGGTTGCGGGAATTGGTGCGGATAGTGCGGGATTGAGGGTAAAAACTATTGCTCAGTTAGACCCTAAATTCGTGCAGCAAACTCCACAATTTACATCAAAATTGTTGCCCAGATTTCCTGGTGAAACTCTTGCTTTAGTCGGCGGCAAGGGAATCGATCAAATTTGGTCGCAAGCAACCGCTGAGGCACAAGATAGCCCGGAAGTTGACAGGGGAGTTCAGCAGGTGAGGGATAGTTTTAAGCGGTTGGATTTGGATGCGGATCGAGAGGTTTTTGGTTGGATGAATGGGGAATTTGCGATCGGGGCGATCGGTTCGGATCAAGGGATTTTGTCTCAGTTGGGCATGGGGGCGGCGATGATTTTTGAAACCAGCGATCGCCCTGCTGCAGAAGCAACTCTGAAAAAACTCGATGCGATCGCCAAAAGCAATCCTACAGTCAGTGTCGCCCCCAGACAAGTTCAAGGAAAGGAAGTTACGGAATGGAAAATACCCCAGCAAGGCACTTTATTCGGGCACGGTTGGCTGAATGAAAATTCTGTGTTTGTAGCTTTCGGTGGCCCTTTAGTTGATGTGATTACTTCGACGCCGCCCCAGCCGTTAAGCAGCAGTCCGAGTTTTCAGGCGATCGCCACTTCTTTACCGCAAGCCAACCAAGGTTACTTTTACATAGATATGGAAAAAACCCTGTCTTGGGCTAACCAATATTTGCTTGCAGTACAGCCAAATTTAGTTTCCCCGCCCGCCGCTGAATTGCTGAATTCTCTCCGAGGAGTTAGCGTAGCCACAGCTTCTACGCAACCGACAACTGCTGAGTTGGAGATGCTTTTTGCCTTGAAATCTAACAACAATTAGGCAATTTGTAATCGGTAATTTGTAATCGGTAATTCTTCCTTCTATCCTTCTAAGGATCGCGAATTAAATAACTTACAATTTTAATTGTTATTGTGGGATGGGCCTGAAAGCCCATCCCACAAACTTTTGGAAGTTATTTAATTCTCATTCCTAAGCTGTTGCGGCCTTAAATTGTGTGTCAAAAAAAAATCAAAGTCTTGTGGGGAGTAGGGGCCCTAGCGTCCCGCCCGCCCAAAAATACAATCTAGATTCGTAACAGCCTATCCCTTAAATCCCGATTCATATCATGTCCGGTGAATCGATCGTGATTGTTGTAGGGGCGGGTTCACCGTGATATTCAACACAAATCCCAAATCCAATAAACCCGCCCCGACCGGATATTATGGTTGAGCGACCTGACATGAGCTCACTGCGCGTTGCCGGACTTTTTTCTTACTAAAAAAGATGCTGCCCTCCATGGAGGGCAGCTACTCAAATAAAGCATCTTAAAGTCTCTCACAACTTCAGAATTAACCTTCAGACATTCCTGATTTATTGGGCAATTGCAAATCATCCGGGTCTACGTAGTGACAAACTGCTTTGTCCATGCAAATCAAGGCCCAACCGGATTTATCGATGCTCATCAACTTGTAAGAAGCTGGCTGAATAAAGAAACCTTTGTGGTTGCGGGTTGCGGGTTTGATGTTAACGTGGCTGTCAGTGCTCATGTTTTTACAACTCCTAGTATTATCGTAGTAAAATCTGAAAACCGCTGAGCGGGTTTGTCAATCGTCTAAGTCTTCAAATACTAGCACTGACTTTCTGAGTTTTCCATAAAGTTATTTATTGATTTATTACGATGTCGTAATAAACCGCAAAGCCACTTTCGTCGATCCCCGCCCCAAATAGACTTGTTTGCGCGGTTACGGCTCCAGAAGCCACTGTTTAACGCGGGCGAGACTCTTCCAGTCGGGTTTTCTACTTAATCCTTCTTCAAAATTTTTTTTAACTTCGTCGAGTAACTCTTCGGAAGCCATCAGAAGTTGCTGAGCCACTTCTACGTGGGGACGCACTCCTTTCTCTTTGAGATCGAGGATCGCTACTGCTAGGTTGATGCGAGCTTGGGGGTCATGAGGGTTCAATTTAACGGCTGTTTTCGCTGCTTTTTGAGCCGAAGATGGTTTATTTTCCAACAGGTAGAGCCACGCGAGGCTAGCCCAAGCATTGCCATTTTTGGGAGCTTTTTCGCACACTTCTTTAAACACGGGGATCAGATTAGCCGGGGCTTCGCCAGCTTGGTAGCGATCGAAACCGTCTTTAAACAATTCTTCAGGGGTCATTCGATTTTAGATTTTGGATTTGAGATTTTAGATTGGAAAGAGCATTGGGTGCGGGACGCAGCAAGGCAGTCCGAGGCATTCTCAGCAATTAGTAATTACCAATCCCCAATGCCCTATTTTCCAATTTATGTAGAAAATGAACTGCCACAGCCGCAAGTTTGAGTGGCGTTGGGGTTAGTAAACTGAAAGCCGCCCCCGATCATAGCATCGCTGAAGTCGAGAACCAAACCGTAGAGATAAAGAATGCTCTTGCGATCGCAAACTACCTGAAAACCATCGTAGTCGAACACTTCATCGTCGGATTTCACAGTGCTGGGGTCTGCGAAATCCATGACGTAAGACATACCAGAGCAGCCGCCCTGGCGCACCCCTACCCGCAAGCAGAGGTCTTTACCTTGTTTCTCTCTCAGAGCTAAAACTTGACGGACAGCAGAGTCTGTCATTTGAATGCCGCGCTTTTCAGAAATGGCTTGAGTCATAATTTGCCGAACTCCTGAGATTGTCTAATGCTAAGAGTGTAATCTTATCCCTCCATTGTACAGGCATTCGCCAGAAGGCATAAGGTTAGATGCTGAAGGCCGAATTTTTAGCTTCTAATTTTTAATTCCCGTGAGGCCTCGTTCCCCAGCTCGATGTCCTCTCCCCCTATAGGGTTTATGATTGATAAGCAGCGGTTGACCGGCTACCGGCACCGCAACAATGCTTCACCCAACGGGCTTACTCTATGGCAGCGCTGAATCGCACTACTCTTCGTCGGCTACAAAACTTACCTCAAATTCCCAGCGTGTGGGAGGGCGATCGCCGACCCTTATCTAATGCTGACTCACACATGATGCTAGATGACGATGACGTTCTAGAAGCTGGTGGCGAGTGCATTCTCTGGGTCGATGGCTCCGAAGGAGTCGTGAGGGCTATGGACATGGTAGGCCCAGATGCCGGCCCAGAGGCGCTCGTCCGGGCCCTGCTACGGGCAATGGAACATCCCCAAAGTCCGGCTCCCGCAGTCCGCCCCCAAAAAATAGTAGTCAAAAACCGAGAAATTCAATTTTATCTGCGGGGCGTACTTCAAGATTTAGGCATTTCTATTGACTACGTGCCGGAATTGCCCCTAATTGACGAAATATTTCGCGGCATGGAAGAGGTCGCCATCAACAGACCTCCTGAGTTGCCCCCTCAGTATGCTGAAGTTTTAATGGAAAAAGCTGCTCAAATTTGGCAAGACGCTCCGTGGCGGACTTTGAGGGAACACCAAATTATATCTATTGAAATCAATCAGTGGGATGTCGCCAGCCTCTACGTGTCCGTATTGGGGCAAGGCAGAATGGATTACGGAGTTTTACTGTACCGTTCTCTAGAATCCTTGAAACGGTTTCGAGAACGAGTCGTCAACGATGAATCTTTTGAAGATTTAGAACAGGCTTTTTTAGGGCAAGACTGTTTGTTTGTTACCTTTGAAAGTGCAGCAGATATTGATGAGGACGACGAGGACGACGAAATTGATTTAGCCGATTTGCCTCCATCGGAAATTGAACCAAATTTCGGCAACCTACACCCTTTAGAAGGATTGCGATCGATCCTTTACGAAGAAGAAGCCCTCACGATGTTAGTTGCTCTCGAAGCATTTCATCGCTTTTTCCGCAACGGCCGCCGGAAATTGGGCTCAGACACTTTTCCCACTCTTAGCAGCCGCTACCGCATCCCTGTTCCGCAGCCTGACGGAGAAATTCAACAGGTATCCGTTAAAGTTTCCACGATGCCCGATGTGTCAGACGAATTATTACAGATGCTCGGTGATGACGATGATGACGATGATGACGATGATGAATTTGACAAGCCACTGCTGCGGGACGATTTAGTACCGCAAAATTCATTTTTGAGTCTCGGTGCCGTACCTTGGGAAACGGTAGATTTCCTGCGCCAAAGTGTCCAGTTTCACCAAGGTGCAGAAGTTGATATTAATACCGCCGGAGATGGTTTGCCGGTGGTGATGATCCAAACTTCTCATCCGAAGGCAAAAACTATGATTCAGGATTTGAAAGAAGCTGGAGGTGTGAAGGGGATTGGTTTTAATCCGGGCGAAAATCCTTTTCAGGATGAGCAATTCGACTTGGGTATTTTGCAAACTAAAAATGGGGAGCTGTATTTGTTTGGGGAGTTTAATGAAGACGATCCGGTGCATCAGGAAGCTCGCAAGAAATGGGACCGTCGCTGTAAATTAACCAACGGTTGGTGCGGTTTGATTATTGCTAAAGGGTTGATGGGTGCTTCTCGCGGTCAGCCTCAGTTTAAGGATATGATCGCTTTGCTTGAGGTTCGCTGGGTGTCTGCTAAAGAGTTGGGAATTGGGCCACTTCAGTTAATGCCGATGTTTTGAAGGAATAAAGAAGCAGGAAGAAGGAAGAAGGAAGAAGGAAGAAAGAATATGTAAAAGTAATTTGTAAGGTGCGCCCCAGCGCACCCTAGTTTTTAAATTATAAAGGAAAATGATTATGTCAAATTCTACTCAAAAGCGAGAAGTGTTAGTCGCCCTTGATGCTGAATTCGCGGAGAAAATAGACCAACTTACTGATGATTGGACGGAGGCGATCGAACAAGCTCTCCGTCTCTGGTACGCTAAGCAAATAGAAGATAAGTTGCGGAAGTTTTATCAAAACTGCAGCCAAGAAGATATTGAGTTTGAGGAAGAATGGGCAACATTTGCTCAGGAACAAATGGAAGAAATTTTAATAGAGGAAGGTCTTTGATACAATGACAGAAGCTTATCCGCGACAAGGCGAAGTTTATCTTGTTAGAGCTTTGCGAACGATCGGAGATACCAAAAAGCGTCCTGTTGCTGTCGTTTCCATAGATAGCCGGAATGAATTGAGCCGTACTGTACTGATTGTCCCTTTTACTAGCGATTTGAGAGGGGGCGAAACTCCGAGTCGGGTTTTGATTCCGCCTGGTGAAGGAGGGTTAGAATCTGACTCGCTGGCTGTCTGCGAGCAAATTATAACTGTCCAAAAGACTTATCTGGAACAAGGCGCTTACGGTCAACTTAGTGCCGATGTCCTAGCCAGAATTCAGAGGGCTATACAAGTGTCGATCGGCATTTACGAACTTTAATAATATTTCTAATATTCTAAATTTTGTTACAATTTGTAAAAATACTGTAAAGGATAGGTAAAATGCGGGTTGCGATCGCAGGTGCGGGACTGGCTGGAATGACCACAGCAGTCGATTTAGTGGAGGCCGGCCACGAAGTAGAAATTTTTGAATCCCGCCCCTTTGTTGGCGGCAAAGTCGGCAGTTGGGTAGATCCCGACGGCAATCACGTTGAAATGGGTTTGCACGTCTTCTTCGGTTGCTATTATAACTTATTTGCCCTGATGAAAAAAGTGGGAGCTTTTGACGACTTGCTCGTCAAAGAACACGTCCACACTTTTATCAATCGAGGCGGCGAAACTGGTTCTTTGGATTTTCGCTTTCCGGTGGGTGCTCCTTTGCACGGATTGAAGGCATTTTTTACTACATCTCAGCTATCGGTACAGGACAAAATCCAAAATTCGATCGCCCTGGGAACTAGCCCGATCGTCCGAGGTTTGATCGACTTTGACGGAGCGATGAAAACCATCCGCGATTTGGATAAAGTTAGCTTTGCTGACTGGTTCCGCAGTCATGGCGGCAACCAAAACTCGCTCAAAAGAATGTGGAATCCGATCGCCTACGCACTGGGTTTTATCGACACCGAAAATATTTCTGCTCGGTGTATGCTGACAATATTTCAATTCTTTGCTACCAAAACAGAAGCATCAAGGATGCGAATGCTGGCCGGTTCTCCCAGCGAATATTTGCACAAGCCAATTGTGGAATATTTGGAAAAGAAAGGAGCAAAAATTTACACGCGGCGCAGAGTCCGAGAAATTCAGTTTGAAGAAGGTGCAGAAACCCGCGTCACAGGCTTGGCAGTAGCTAGCGGCGAAACTGAAGAAACTATTACCGCTGATGCTTATCTTTTTGCATTAGACGTACCAGGAATTCAGAAAATATTGCCCCCAGCTTGGCGCAAATGGTCAGAATTTGACAACATTTATAAATTAGATGCGGTGCCAGTTGCTACAGTGCAATTGCGGTTCGACGGTTGGGTAACGGAATTGGAAGACGAAGCCAAGCGCAAACAGTTGAGCCACGCTGTCGGCATCGATAATTTGCTATATTCAGCAGATGCAGATTTTTCCTGTTTTGCTGATTTGGCGCTGACAAGTCCCAAGGATTATTATAAGGAAGGACAAGGTTCTCTGTTGCAGTTGGTGTTGACTCCGGGAGATCCGTTTATTAAACAAAGCAATGAGGCGATCGCCCAACACGTACTTAAGCAAGTTCAGGATTTATTCCCGTCAGCGCGGGAATTAAACATGACTTGGTACAGTGTAGTGAAGCTAGCTCAATCTTTGTATCGCGAAGCACCGGGAATGGATGTTTTCCGCCCTGCTCAAAAAACTCCGATCGCCAATTTCTTTTTAGCAGGAAGTTACACTCAGCAAGACTACATTGATAGTATGGAAGGAGCGACACTTTCAGGCCATCAAGCCGCTAAGGCAATTCTCGAAGCTTACAGTCATTAGTCCTTAGTCTTCTATCGTTTTCTCTCGTTCCCAGGCTCTGCCTGGGAAGGGCGATCGGGAGGCTCTGCCTCCAGTATTCGAGAGGAAAAGTGAGGCGGAGCCTCTGGATCTGCGTTACCAGGCTCTTCCTGGTAACAAGAAAAAAAGAAACAATTCTTCAATCTAAAATCTAAAATCTAAAATCTAAAATCCCATGACTGATTGGTTAGAACACAGTGTCCAAGTAGAAGTGGCAATTCCCATCGAATTAGCGTGGCAACTCTGGTCAGATTTAGAGCAAATGCCGCGCTGGATGAAGTGGATAGAATCTGTTCATGTTCTAGAAGAAGATCCAGAGTTGTCTCGCTGGAAACTCGCAACGGGCGGGTTAGAATTTAGCTGGCTTTCTCGGATTCTCAAGTTAGTGCCGAATCAGATAATTCAGTGGGAATCGGTAGACGGCTTACCAAATCGAGGTGCCGTAAGATTTTACGATCGCAAAGACAGCAGTATCGTCAAGCTGACAGTGGCTTACGGAATTCCCGGCTGGCTGGGAAAATTGATGGATAACCTATTTCTGGGCCGCGTGGTTGAATCGACAATTCAGGCTGACTTGGAAAGGTTTAAAGAGTATGCTCTGAAAGTGAAAGCCACATCTTAAATTCTGAGGACTTTAGTCCTTTGGTTTTTAATTGTAACGCGAGAGTCGATCGCCCTTTGGCGTCAGTATCATAGAGATGTGCTGCTGATTCCTTCTCGGTTTAGTTATGAGTTATTGCCTAAACCCCGCCTGTCAAAACCCGCAAAATGCCGATCGTACCCAATTCTGCCTGAATTGCGGCTCCAAACTGTTGCTCAGAGAGCGTTACCGCGCCATCAAACCCCTTGGGCGCGGCGGTTTCGGCCGCACTTTTTTAGCAATAGACCAAGACAAACCCTCAAAACCGCGCTGTGCAATTAAACAGTTTTTCCCGCTATCCCAAGGTACCAGCAGCAGCGAGAAAGCAGCAGAATTATTCAACCGAGAAGCGGTGCGGCTGGACGAGTTGGGGAAACACCCGCAAATTCCCGAACTGCTGGCGCACTTTCAGCAGGAACGCTATCAGTATTTGGTACAGGAATTTATAGAAGGTCAGAATTTACAGGAAGAGTTGGCGCGGACTGGGCCTTTCAGCGAAAGTAAGATTCTCAGTCTGCTGAAGGATTTATTGCCAGTATTGCAGTTCGTGCACGATCGTAGTGTAATTCACCGAGATATTAAACCGCCCAATATTATCCGGCGCCGCATTTCTCAAACTCCCACCATTTATACTTACCCAACCTTAACCGGGGAATTAGTTTTAGTTGATTTTGGCGCTGCAAAACTTGTGGAGGGTTTGAGAGAAACCGGTACAGTCATCGGTTCTCCCGAATTTGTGGCGCCGGAACAAATTAGAGGTCAAGCGGTTTATGCCAGTGATTTGTACAGTTTGGGAGTAACTTGCATTTATTTGCTGACTCAAATATCTCCTTTTGATTTGTTCGATATCAATCAAGATGCTTGGGTTTGGCGAGACTTTTTGAAGGTTCCAATTGATCCGAAATTAAGTCGCATCCTCGACAAAATGATCGAATCGAGTCTCAGTCGCCGCTACAAATCTGTAGCTGAGGTATTGAAAGATTTGCAGCCGCAGCAGTCGGCGGGGGCGGGCACGGGGGCGGGCACGGGGGCACCGCCCCTACCAGCGCCTAAAATTTCCGTGCCGCAGAGGACGCCTGTGGTGCAGAATGCAGTGCCGCCAACGGTTGCAGGCACCATTTTACCTGTGCCGCCGATGCAGCGGGTTGTGCCCGCACGCGCGCCTACTTGGAGGTGTGTTCATACTCTGGTAGGGCATTCTAATGCTGTTACGTCGGTAGCTTTCAGTCCTGATGGCGCGACTTTAGCTAGCGGCAGTGAGGACAAGACGATTGAGATGTGGAAGTTGGAGACTGGTAGGCGGTGGTACACTCTTACGGGTCATTCTGACTGGGTGACTTGTGTGGCGTTTAGTCCTGATGGCGCGACTTTGGCTAGTGGCGGCCGGGACAAAATGATTCATATTTGGGATTTGAATAAGGGTAAGTGGTGGTACGCTTTGGCTGGTCATTCTGACAGGGTTGCTGCTGTGGCGTTTAGTCGGGATGGTCAGGTTTTGGCTAGCGGCAGTCGGGACAAAACTGTGCAGTTGTGGAATTTGAATAAGGGAAGGCCGATGTCGGCTTTGACTGGTCACGCTGGCGGGGTGGAGGCGGTGGCTTTTAGTCCTGGCGGGGAGTTTTTGGCTAGCGGCAGCCGGGACAAGACTGTGCAGTTGTGGGATTGGCAAAAGGGTCGATCGATTTGTACTCTGGCGGAGCACGGGGATTGGGTGCGGGCGATCGTTTTTGCGACCCCCCCCAGCCCCCCCTTGGTAAGGGGGGGAGTAGGAGAAGGATTGACTTCCTCTGTGTCCCCTGCCGGTCAGACCCCCCCCAGCCCCCCCTTGGTAAGGGGGGGAGTAGGAGAAGGATTGATTTTGGCTAGCGGGAGTCGGGATGGTACGGCGAAGCTGTGGCGGGTGGATGCACAGGGGCGTGGAATGCTGTTGCGGAGTATGAGGGACAATTCTGGGGATGTTTTGTGTGTGGCGTTGAGTCCCGATGGTCGGGTTTTGGCGACGGGGAGTCGGGATGGGACGATTTATTTGTGGGATGCGGGTACGGGGGGTTTGCTGGAAATTCTGACGGGCCACGGGGAGGAGGTTTTGTCGGTGGCGTTTAGTGCTGATGGGGGGAGTTTGGCTAGCGGTGCGGGCGATCGAACTGTGAAGATTTGGCGGGGGATGGGGCATTAGGGGCGATGTCAAGAGTGCCTGCTTAAAAAATTTCATATTTATGCTTGACAGGCGATCGAATGTTCTGCTACATTAGGAATTCGTGAGGACGCATAGCTCAGTTGGTTAGAGCACTACGTTGACATCGTAGGGGTCACTGGTTCGAGTCCAGTTGTGTCCATGAATTTAAATCATTTATAAATCAAGGGTTATAGGTTTTCGATCCTACCGAGAGTTCTGTTTTCCGCTGATATTTCGCTCACTCTTCCCTTAATGTAGCCTCTCCGTAGGGTGTCCCGGAGCCGAAAAATCTGTTGAAATCGAAATAATCAATGTCCGGGGCATCCTACAAGTTGATTTAACTGTGACACTTGCGTAAGTCCTACAAGATTTTAACATTCTTAAAAAAAAATATGTTTAACAATAAACCTTGAACAGGTAAAAAATATGCCCCGTTCGATTTTTTCCTTATCATATTCAGGCATTAAAGATAACCACACACGGGGGTGTGTTGGTGATTTTTTAAGATTTAAAATCAAAGAAGGTTCCCGCTTATCAATTGTTTCAGCTTATTTTACAATTTATGCTTTTGAAGAGCTGAAAGAACAGCTATTGAAAATTGAAAAATTACAATTCCTGTTTGGCGAACCAACTTTTGTTCTCGATCCTCACAGAAATGAAACCAAAGCCTTCTTAATCGATCGAGAAGGGTTAACCCTCCTAAAGCAGCTTCAACAAAAACGTTTAGCCAAAGATTGTGCTGACTGGATTAGAGAAAAAGTAGAGATAAAATCGATCGCAAAGTCTAACTTCTTGCACGGAAAACTCTATCATATTGACAATGAAGTACAGGACATCAGACCCGATGGATCGACTACCATTTATCGAGTTCCCTCCGCGATTATGGGAAGTTCTAATTTTACCATAAAAGGCTTAGGATTGTCTGACAATATCAACAATATTGAATTAAATTTAATCGTCAGTAGCATAGAAGACACTTATGATTTCAAAGTTTGGTTTGACCAAATTTGGAACAATGAAGAACTGGTCAAAGATATCAAAGCAGATGTGTTGTTTTATTTAGAACAATTATATACTAACTCCACCCCAGAACTGGTTTACTACAAAACCCTATTTCATATCTTTGAAAAATTTTTAGCAGACCAACAATACGCTGGATTGTTCAGTGAAAGCAACCAGCTAGTTGATACTACCATATGGAATACTTTATTGGAATTTCAAAAACATGGCGTAATAGGAGCAATTAATAAAATTCGCACCCATAATGGTTGTATTATTGCCGATAGTGTGGGTTTAGGAAAAACCTATGAAGCCTTAGCAGTTATTAAATATTTTGAAATCCTGAACTATAGAGTTTTAGTGTTATGTCCAAAAAAATTACGCGAAAACTGGACAATCTATCACGCACAGAATAATAGTGAAGTAAATCCATTTGTTAGCGATCGCTTTAATTATACAGTCTTATCTCACACAGATTTAAGTCGTGAGTCTGGCAAATCCGGTGATACCGATTTAGGGACTCTTAACTGGGGAAATTATGACCTAGTAGTAATTGATGAATCCCATAATTTCCGCAACAACACTAAGGGTAAGCGAGATGAAGATGGGAATATAATTCGTAAAAGTCGTTATGAGCGACTGATGGATGACATTATTAAAGCGGGCATTAAAACCAAGGTTCTATTACTCTCTGCTACTCCTGTTAATAATAACCTGACTGATTTAAGACATCAGCTTGAATTTATCACTGAAGGCAAGGATGATGCTTTTCAAGCAGCAATTGGTGTAGTTAGCCTGAAAGATACTCTAGCTAGCGCTCAACGAGCTTTTACCACTTGGTCAAAAAAGAGTAGTCGCATAACTAGCGAACTCTTAAATTCCCTTGATTCTGGGTTTTTTAAACTGCTTGACGAATTAACCATAGCTCGTTCTCGCAAACATATTCAAAAATATTATAAAGATGTTGTAGAGCAATTAGGCGGCTTCCCAATTAGGATAAAACCCTTGTCTATCTTTCCAACAATTGATTTGAAAGGTAAGTTTATGTCCTACGACAAACTCAATGATGAAATTTCTAATTATAAATTGTCATTATTTAACCCTTCTAAATATGTTTTGCCGCAGTACAGAGAAGAATACGAACATAAATCAGGACAAAGATTTAAGCAGAGTGTACGCGAATATTTTCTCATCGGGATGATGAAAGTTAACTTTCTTAAACGGCTGGAAAGTTCGGTGACATCCTTTGCAATTACGATGGCAAGGACTATCGCTAAAATTGCAGATTTACAGGAACGAATTAAAACCTTTAAGCAGTTTCGAGATCAAAACCAGAATATTGAGTTTAATCAGTTAAATCTTGAAGATATTGATGATGAAGAACTACAAGCAGCTATCGAGGTTGGTTCCAGGTTTACTTTTAAGATGGCACATCTTGATACTGATGAATGGTTAAAAGATTTAGCAGAGGATAAGCAACAACTCAAGATTCTTTATAATTCCGCTTTGCAGGTTGATGAAACGCGGGATGCCAAGTTAGCCGAATTGAAAAAATTGATTCAAAACAAAGTAAAACAGCCAACAATTAATAAACAAAATCAACCTAACCGTAAAGTTTTGGTATTTACTGCTTTTGCCGATACAGCAGAGTATCTTTATCAGGCTTTGCACGAATGGAGCGCAACTTCTAAGCTCAATATTAACATAGCTTTAGTAGTTGGGGGAACTGGCCGAAATAAAACTACATTTGGCAAGAATGAGTTCAATCAAATTCTGACTAATTTCTCTCCCATTTCCAAAAAGCGCGACAAGATGCCATCTATGCCCCAAGATGGAGAGATTGATTTATTGATTGCGACAGATTGTATTTCTGAAGGGCAAAATTTACAGGATTGCGATTATCTAGTTAATTACGATATTCATTGGAATCCAGTCAGAATCATTCAGCGTTTTGGACGGATTGACCGTATCGGTAGTGTTAACCATACAGTACAGTTAGTGAATTTCTGGCCTACTGATGACTTAAATAAATACATCAATCTCAAAAATCGAGTAGAAGCAAGGATGGCGTTGGTAGATATTGCCGCTACCTTTGAAGACAACTTGCTGGAACCGGATGAAATTGAAGAGTTAATTCAAACGGATTTAAAATATAGAGATAAACAGTTATTACGATTGCAGAATGAGGTATTAGATTTAGAGGATTTCAACGAAAGCGTTGCCCTCAATGAGTTTACCTTAGATGACTTTCGCATTGAACTAAGTAATTACTTGCAAAGGAACCAGAAACAGCTAGAAGATGCACCTTTGGGTATTTATGCAGTCGTTCCACCAGCGTCGGAAAATCCGATAATTGCACCAGGAGTAATTTTTTGTTTAAAACAGAAAGGTGATACTTCGGGAAATGAGCAGGTTAATCCTCTGCAACCGTACTTTCTGGTGTATATTAGAGAGGATCAGGTAGTACGTTTCAGTTTTGCTCAACCTAAGCAGATTTTAGAGATGTTTCGGTTGTTATGTGCGAATCAGGCGCAAGCTTATGACTCGTTGTGTAATTTGTTTGACAACCAGACGAATAACGGGGAAGATATGAGTGTTTATAACGATTTGCTTGAGAGGGCGGTTGATTCGATTACTCGGACTTTTAAGAAGCGGTTAGGTAGTAATTTGTTTAAGTCTGGTAAAGGTGCGGTAATGCCAGAACACAAAAAACAGGTGACAAGCAAAACTGATTTCGATTTAATTACATGGTTGGTGATTAAAGATGAATGAACGAGAGATGAAAGATAAAATTGCGAAATCTATCCAAAGTTTAGCTGCGGGTAATGCAGCCGAGAAGCTAGAGCTATTATTCCAAACCCTAGGATATACGACGCAAAGAAAATTTGAGTTAGATAGCAATTCCCCTGAAGATTTTATCGATACTTTTGGATTTGGGGAAATCAACCAGCAACGGGCGAGTTTATCTCAATGGAAGTCGGTTGATTTTTTGTTTCAACTGACTGAAGATGAGATTAAATCCAATCGTAAATTAGGATTTTCTAGTAACATAGATCAAAATTATCTGCAATCTTATATTTTCTTGGCGGTTGAGTTGCGGGAGAATGATTACACACGCAGTCAGCTATCGGACATTACTCGCGAAGTTAACCGTCAATCTGATATTCCGATTATGGTTTTATTCCGACATGGTGAGTGTTTTACTTTGTCGATAATTAACCGCCGTCCTAATAAACGAGCAACTTCTAAGGATGTTTTAGAAAAAATCACTTTAATTAAAGATATTAATATTTTTCAGCCCCATCGCGCTCATATTGAAATACTTTTTGACCTTTCATTACCTCAGTTGTTTAAACAGTATCAATTTACTAACTTTGACCAATTGCATGATGCTTGGCAGAAAACTCTTGATACTTCTGAACTAAATAAACGGTTTTTCAAAGAAGTAGCTAACTGGTATTTTTGGGCGGTACAAAATGTTACTTTTCCCGAAGGTGCGGGGGGAAATGTCGAGATTCGTAATGCTACTAGCGTTATTCGTTTAATTACGAGATTGATTTTTGTTTGGTTTCTCAAGGAAAAAGGGTTGGTACCAGATGATTTGTTTAACTATCAAAGGGTACAGCAATTAATCAAGTCCTATGAACCGACAGAAAGCACTTATTATAAAGCGATTCTGCAAAATTTATTCTTTGCAACCCTGAATCAGGAGATGAATACTCCTAGTAAACCTGATAATCGTAAGTTTAGAAATAAGGCGAAGCAAGCAGGGGGACGTGACCAAAATTACATGGTGCATAATGTCTATCGCTATGAGCATTATTTTCACGATTCCCCAGCGATACTCAGATTGTTTGATAATATTCCATTTCTGAATGGTGGTTTATTTGAATGTTTGGATAAACCCGATCAATATCAGCCTAAACAGATTGTCCGCATTGATGGTTTTTCGGAACGTCAGGATAATCGGCTAAATATTCCTAATTGTCTATTTTTTAGTGAATCCGCTCAACAAATTGATCTGAATGATGTTTACGGGACAAAAAACAAGCGCTATACGGTGCGAGGTTTAATTAATATTTTTCATAGTTATAAGTTTACTGTTACTGAAAATACCCCGATTGAGGAAGAAATTGCCCTTGATCCTGAGTTGTTAGGGAAGGTGTTTGAAAATTTACTCGCTGCTTATAACCCGGAAACGAATACAACTGCTAGGAAGCAAACCGGATCTTTTTATACGCCGCGTGAAATTGTTGATTACATGGTAGATGAGGCATTAATTGCTTGTTTGGAAGGTAAATTGACTTCACTCAGTGGAGAAAAAGAAGTGAATCAAAGGTTGCGCCATCTGTTTGCTTATAATAATCAGCAGCATCAGTTTACAGATACAGAAGTATCAGGATTGATTGAGGCGATTGATAATTTGAAAATTCTCGACCCGGCTTGCGGTTCGGGTGCTTTTCCGATGGGTATTTTGCATAAGTTGGTGTATATTTTGAGTAAGCTTGACCCGCAAAATGGCAGATGGAAGGAAAAGCAAATATCTAAGGCTAGTGAGATTCCTGATGGCACGATTCGAGAAAAGGTAATTGAGGATATTGAGCAAGCTTTTGAGCATAATGAGTTGGATTATGGACGGAAGTTATATTTAATTGAAAACTGCATTTATGGGGTAGATATTCAGCCGGTGGCTATCCAGATTTCTAAGTTAAGGTTTTTCATTTCGCTGATTGTTCACCAAAATATTCATGATTCTCAGGAAAATCGGGGTGTACGTCCTTTACCGAATTTGGAAACTAAGTTTGTGGCGGCTAATGCTTTGATTGGAATTAAAGGGGCTGCTGATTTTACTTTACGTGATCCTCGCATTGAACAAAAGGAAAAGGAATTAGCAGAGGTTCGCAGAAGTTATTTTATGGCTCGTACTCCTAAAACTAAGGCTAAGTATCGAGAATTGGATGATCAAGTTCGTCATCAGATTAGTGAGATTCTTAAAAGTGGTGGCTTTCCGAGTGAAAGTGCGGAAAAGTTGGCTAATTGGAAGCCTTACGAGCAAAATGCTGTGGCTGATTTCTTTGATTCAGAATGGATGTTTGGGCTAGGTGAGGGTTTTGATGTTTGTATTGGCAATCCGCCCTATGTGCGCCAAGAACAAATTAAAGAGTTTAAACCTATCTTTAAAAGTCAGTATGATTGTTATACAGGTGTAGCTGATTTGTATGTTTATTTTTATGAGCAAGGGTTAAAGCTCCTGAAAAATCAAGGTATTCTCTGCTACATCTCATCAAATAAATATTTTCGCTCTGGTTACGGGGAAAAGCTGCGTAAGTTTTTAGCTAATGAATCGACTATTCAGCAATTAATTGATTTTGGTGATGCACCGATTTTTACGGCTATTGCTTACCCTAGCATCATTATTGCTAGTAAAGAACAGCCTAAAAATCATCAAACTCGCGTTTTAAATTGGGAATTAGGGCAAGCTGTCGATCAGTTTGCTTCAGTGTTTGAAAATCAGAGCTTTTTGATGGCACAAAAGGAGTTGACTGCTGATGGTTGGCGGCTAGAGTCGTCAACAGTTCTCAATTTGTTGGGAAAACTGCGAAAAGCTGGTACACCGCTAGGGGAATATGTGAATGGCAGATTTTATTACGGTATTAAAACTGCTTTTAACGAAGCATTTGTGGTGGATACAGAAACGCGAGATAGACTCATCGCTGAACATTCCTCCTCTGCGGAAGTTCTCAAACCTTTTTTGCGGGGTCGTGATGTTAAAAGATGGAGAGTAAACTTTGCCGATCAATATTTAATTAAGATCGAGTCATCTGAAAATAAAAAACACCCGTGGTCAAATAAAGAAAACTCAGAAGCGGAAAAAGTCTTTGCGAAAACCTACCCAGCTATTTATAAACATTTTCAACAATTTAGAGCTTCTTTAATCAAAAGAGAAGATCAGGGTAAGTATTTTTGGGAGTTGCGCTCATGTAAATATTGGCAAGAATTTGAGCAGCCTAAGATTATTATTCCTGCAATTACTCAAAATGTTGAATATGCTGCTGATTTTGCCGGTTATTTCAGCAATGATAAAACTTCTATTTGTGTTATAGAAGATGTTTGTTATGTTCTTGGTATCCTCAATTCACAACTGATGTGGTGGTTTATCCAAAATACTGCTGCTTCAAAACAAGGAGGTTTCTATGAGTTCAAGCCGATGTACGTTTCAAAACTACCTATAGTCAAATCAGATCGCCCTGAATTAATTGAAACCCTAGTTAATTACATCATCTACCTCACCGCCGAACTCAAAGATATTCCTAGTCATGGCGAAAAGATGGTAGAAACAGCAGAAGACAAACTGATGCTGAGTTATTTTGAGCAAGTTGTGGATGCGCTGGTGATGGAGTTATATTTACCGGAAGAATTGCACAGCCATGACAAATACTTCATGAGTCATGTGTTATCGGAAAATCTTCCCGTTTTCGATACCATCAAAGGTGATAAAATGCCAGCGCTGAGACAAATCTTTAAACGACTGTTTGACTCTGAGCATCCGATTCGGGTTAATATTTATTTTTTGAATAGTTTAGAAGTCGTGCGGATTATTAGAGGTTTAGGATGAGAATAATTAAAATTGAGATTAAAAATTTTCGTGCTTTCTACAATCATCATATTGTCGAATTAGCAAAAGATGGAGAACGTGGGAAACCAAACTTACTGATTTATGGTGAAAATGGTAGCGGTAAATCCTCCCTTTTATTAGCACTTCAGTATCTGCTTGAATCTGGAATTAATAATCTAGACTTTGAGCAATATAAAAATATCTTTGCACCGGAAAATGAGGAAGGCTATATCAAATTCTTTTTGCGACAAAACCTGAATACACCCCAAATTGTTCACGAGTGGTCATCTACCACCCGCACTACCAACGATCCAGACATAATTGCCGCATCTCAAGCTAAAGGTATCCTAGACTATAAACGTTTACTTGAAGTTCATTTTATCCATCACAAAGAGCCCGAAGTCAATATTTTTGAGCTATTAGTTCATAGCCTGTTAGGACAGTGTATTAATGACCTTCATCCCCTGCAAAGAACCTTTCCTGATAACTGGAATGACTTACTAGCAATTGTTCCAAAACAAAAAAATCACAAGCGCAAAATTGCTATTTTTGAAGCCGAAAGCCAAATCTTTAATCAAGGACTACGCGCCAAGCTCAACGAGTTAGAGCAAAAAGCTACACAACTGATGGAATATTTTGGCTATAAAATTGTCATTTCTTTACATTTTCAAGGCATTACTTTTGATAACACAGCCAAATATAGAGACGACCAAAAAGAAAATTGTATTGACAATCGGAAGATTTTATTAAATATTAAGTTCCTAGAACGAGAAATATCTAGTCCACATCACTTCCTGAATGAAGCAAAACTCTCTGCTATTGCGATCGCGCTTTATTTTAGCTCTCTCCTCGTAGCACCGAAACCCCAACTCAAACTACTCGCCTTAGATGATATTTTTATTGGCTTAGATATGTCTAATCGCCTCCCCTTAATTGATATTATCAAAGATCAATTCAGCGAGTACCAAATATTTTTGATGACCTACGATCGGGAGTGGTATGAAATTCTTAAACAGAGATTTGATGGTAACAAATGGGTTTTTCAGGAACTTTATTGCGGAAAAATTACAGAGGATTTAGAAATTCCTGTCTGGAAGCAAGACACTGATTATTTAGACAAAGCACAACAATATCTTACCCCGGCTCCCCCTCAAGCTCCCGATCTCAAAGCATCCGCTGTATATTTGCGTACCGCCTTTGAAGTCATCCTCAAAAAATTCTGTGATAAGCATTACTTAAAGGTAAAATATCAAGAAGAGTCTAAAAAATTAACAACCGATGACTTTTGGCAACCACTTATCGCCTACAAAAAGGATGGAACTCTGTTTCTAAGTGCAACCTGTAAACAAAATATTGAATTATATCGTACATTAATTATGAATCCCCTAAATCATGCACAAATTAGCCAAACTTACGGTCGCGAAATTCAAGAAGCAATTGATGCAGTAAAAACTCTCAAACATGAGTTGGGCATATGATATTAAACTAATACTGAGTGATATCGAGAGAAAACGTCATGACCGAACTGTTAGATGAGGTGCGATAGATAGAAATCGCGACCCCGATCAAAAGCAAAGCTAAAACTTGCTTTGACAACGCTTGTAAGGCAGCCTTAGCTATTGAGGGGGCGCTCTACGTCCAAGGCTTTTTGGCCGTGCCCAAAGCGCCCTACAAGCCGATCGACAATCCGACTTTCAACCAGTATAAACGATCGCCCCCCTGCATCCCCAAATGATATGAAATCAGATCGATCGCCTACCAGCCCCTTCCGGGACACGGCTGTGATGCCGTGTCCTTACCCGTAACTTATCGGCGACAGCCTTCGGCGATCGCCCTTAACACCGCTAGCCGCACTTCTGGATGAAATTTCTCAAGCCCGTTAGCCCGAAAAATCCAGTGTCCGCCGCCCGCGTGCTCGATCGCAATTTTCTGACCGTCAGGCAAAACTATTTGCCACCAATTCAACACACTGGCTTTAATAAGGTGGCACTGAATTTCGTTCAGTTGAGCCTCCATTAATTTCAGTTGACGCATGATAGGATTTTGGGCAGATGACTTCATGATTTTTCTCATTAAATGAATTCGACTGTTTCTCGGCTTTGATTTCAGTTTGCCGATTTTTGAACTTAACTTCACCTTCCGAAGTTTTCGCCTTAACTTCCCTTTCCGAAGTTTTCGCCTTCACTTCCGTTTTACCACCTTTAGGCTCAACTTTGACTCCAAAACCTTTAGACTTAACTTTTCCTGGGGCAGAAGTTGAAGTCGGTTCCGTGGCAGGCTTCTTAAACTCCGCGTCTAATTGGTCTAAAATCTCCTCTTGTTCGGGAGTATGTTCCGCTGGCTGGTCTGAATTTCTGGGATTGTATTCGCCAACCAACCTTGCCAAAAATTCCGAAATTGACAGTCCGGCTGCGGCTGCTTTTTTCGTTAAAATGGCGTAGGTGTCGGTTTTAATCCGAATTTGTTTGAGCCGGAGGTTGGGATTGTTGTCAACGGTTTCAGCAATAGTTACTGCCGTAATCCTTTCTTTGGGTATGACATCGACAACTTCTTGCCACTTTTCCTGTAAACGACAGTCGCCGTATTGGTCGGTAATTGCGTGTTTGAACAAAGGGACAACTTGAGCAACGCAGCTAGGCAAAATCTCAAATCCGGCTTTAATTAAGCGCAGGCAAATGCTCGCAGCTTTGATAATTTGCGTGCAGTAAAAATACTGCCTGCCTAATGCTTGTTCGCAGTAACTTTTAAAAGTTTTGAATTTGTCTTTGTACAATCGCAGCTTTCGGATGGCGTCCAGCATGATTCCTTGACGCACGTAGTCTAGGAATCCCCTTTTAATTTCGCCTGTGAGGTAATCTAAATCGTGAAAGGGAGATTGATTCTGGATTTCTTCTTCAAAGTCTAGCAGCGGGCCTGCAAAGTGAAAGTTGGAGGCGACATCGCCTAGGTAGAAGTTGTCAATTGATGTGGACATGATCTGGAATGGTTCGAGAAAGGGCACGATAGCACGGAAGTTGTGCGATCGCAAAGTTGAAGTTTTGGTCTGGATCTTTGATACAATTTTGAGTTGGGCTGTCTTGTGAGGTCGATCGACCTTTTACATGGCACCACCTCAAGGCGGTTATTCAAAACTGTAGGTTTTGGCTGTTCGCCCTGACCGGCCAGCTTTTGTTCTGTCACTTGTATCTCATTATGAGATGTCGATTTAACTTTGTCAAGTATGACATCTCAATTTGAGATTTATGTTACAATGTCATCAAGAAAAGAACGAAGACAGGAGGGCAATTCACCATTGGAAGCCCTAAGAATCAACAAAACAGACTTATCACAAGATGAGTTTGCTTTTAGATGCGGGATTCCCCGGGCCACGTATCATAGATGGATATCTGGAGCCACAGAACCAAAATTTTCTCTCTTTCAGTTGAAAGCTATTTGCCGAGAACTAAAAATAGAAAAAATCGATGAACTTCCAGAGAGCTTTGGGCCGAATTAGCAATTAAATTAAACCAACAGTTAAAAAATTATTACTGCTGATACAATTTTGAGTTGGGCACTCCTGTGAGGTCGATCGACCTTTTACATGGCATCACCTCCTCGGCGTTGAGAAAAAAGGGGCTTGAGGTATGCGCCCAACCCCCGAAAATACGCTTGGCTATGCAGGCATAATTGATAGACACGAAAAATAAGGCGGTTCTTCAACTAAACCAAAAGGAGTCCCGCGCTCTACCTGTACCTAGGTGAGCGTCGGGAGGAATTTGCGTGAGCCAGGAGAGCCGTCCCGAACCAAACCGATGACTTTATGTGTCGGAAAGTTCGGGGCGGTCGATGAGCGAACAAATAATTTTTGCTACACCACTTGCTTTTTCCATGTTCACGAGATAGAATTTTCTCAGACTTCGTGAAAGTAATGCCTCAAATAATCACCGCCAAGCTAAAACTCAACCTGAATGCCGAGCACAAAGGTTTGGTGTCTCAGACTACCTTGGCTTATCGCGATGCCTTGAATCATACTTCGCGAGTTGCTTTTGATGCGAACAAAACCAGCAATGGCGCTAAGTTGCAAAAGGCTGTTTACAACGAATTGCGTGTTCGATTTGGGCTGGGCGCTCAGATGGCTTGCAATGTACCCAGACAAGTGTCGGCAACCTACAAAACACTCTGGACTAAGGTAAAACAATCTAACGATGCTATTGCCAAAGGATACACCAAGAAAAGGTACAAAGGACTAGACCAGCCCCCTAAGTATATTTCTCGAACCTGTACCTTGAATTATCAGCGCGACTACTCGTTCAAATCCGAGCAGAGGGTGAGTATTATTACCCTAGCTGGTAGAATAGTAGTTTCGTATGATGGCTACAACAAGCATCTGGATTTGATTGCCAAGGGTTCCAAGTTTGGAGCAGCTAAAATTGTCTATCAGCGTTCCTCTAAGGTTTACTATTTGATGGTAAGTATTGAGGTAGAAACCCCTGAACTCGACCCACTGAAAATAACTAGAGTTTCTGGCGTTGACGTGGGGATGCGCTACTTAGCCGTAGAAACAGACTTACAAAACAAGTCGAATTTCTACTCAGGTTCCGACGCTAGACATAAAGCCAACCGCTATCATAAAGCTAGACAAACTCTTCAGCGTAAAGACACTCGTTCGGCAAAGCGCAGACTAATTGCTTTGTCGGGAAGAGAAAGACGGTTTATCGCTGACGTGAACCACCAAATTAGCAAGGATATTGCAAAACCTAATACTTTGATTGGACTGGAAAACCTAACCGGAGTTCGGGAGAGAATTAAGTCCAAGTCTGGTAAAAAGGCTAGCAAGAAACAGCGAAGAGCTAATCGAAATAAAGTTAAATGGTCGTTTGCCGAATTGCACGGCTATATTGACTACAAAGCTAATTTGAACGGCTCTTTAGCTACTAAAGTCCCAGCTCATTATACTTCGCAAAGCTGTCCAAAGTGCGGACACACATCAGCAGGCAATAGACCAAAAAAAGGGCTATTGTTTCGCTGTGAATGTTGCGGACACGAGCTTCATGCTGATTTGGTGGGTGCGCGAAATATTGCCATGAGAACGTTGCTTGTCCGGCAGGACTGGACGAGTACGGGGAGCTTGTCAGCATCCCCTAATGTGTCGGGCCGTGAAACTAAAGCTGAGATTCTGCAAAGATTCTCGGAATTGCGGTGGAGCTCAGATACAAGCCCACATCTCCGGCGGTACTCCGCTTGATGCTGGGTAGTTGACACCTGCATTTTGACCTTGGAGGCTCGTTGAGCGGCCTTTGTTTTGCCTACTAACATGAAGTTTACGTCTTATTCAAGCCTTTGTTAAGACGTAAACTTCATGAATATTTCGTCCATGATAGAAGAAGATTTACAAGAAAAGGAGAAGTCTCCATTGAGACTACTCAGAGAACAAGCTGGACTAACACGCCCTCAAGTCAAAGAAAAAATCGGAATTTCCGAGCGAAGACAAGCTGACTGGGAATTAGGCAAGGCCCTACCTAATGCTGAAAACATACTTGCTATGGCTAACCTGTACCAGGTTTCTCTAAAAACTATGTTTGAGGTTTTAGGATTAGACGTAACCAAAATTCCCGATGACTTACCAAGTCGTGAGTCCTCACCGAACGATAACTAACCCGCAGGGGTTTGTCCATGTCTAGGGAAAGGGGCTTGAGTCATGCACCCAAGCCCGGAAAATACTAAGGGTATGCAGGCATAATGGGTAGAAACTACAAATAAGGCAGCTCGCTAAACCAAAGCGTTTCCACCGTCCGGCTAAAGGAGCCGCCTTTCTGTTGTCTCTATCTTAAACAACCTTAGTTGTATTTTAGCGATTTGTCAACAACTTTGGTTGTGAATTTTCTATGATATGCCCCGAAAGAAACAAACTCAAGAGTCGAAAGATATACCAGCACTGCAAATCTTGCGGGAGGCTGTTGGTTTATCGCAATCCGCCTTAGCAAAGCAAATTCCCGACAAAACCCGCACAAAAACCCTAACTCAGCAAGCCATTAGCAAATGGGAACGAGGACTAGACGAACCCGAACTGACCATTGCTCAAATGAAAGCTCTTTGCAAAGCTTTGGGAAAAACGCTTAACGATTTACCTAACGACTTAGGCCCACCAAATCCCGACTGACAACATTTGTTGCTTGGTTCTAATTAGACCAACCTAAAAAAGCAGATTAGATGCCCGACTTCTTGAAGAAGTCGGGCATCTAACAAGCAAGTTATAAAGAGGATATTAAAGTAGGATTTGGTATTACTTACGGAGAACAGAAGTGATAATCACCGTGATAGTGGCGCTTGCAATCAAAGTGAAAGCAAGTTGCACAACCCATTGGGTAGCTTTCTGGTAGTTATCGAATTTGTCATTGAATCTGTCGGTTTTGTCATTAGTTTTCTCAACATCAGTTGATAATTTCTCAACTTCTGCCGATAGCTTGTCTAGCTTTTCAATAACATCGGCTAGCGTCGGCTCGTTAGGTGCAGTAGTTGTCATTGTTGTTTCCTAAAACTAACAATCATCACCTACAATTATATCCTAATTTTAGTTAGAGAGTCGATGGCAGAGTGTCCCCTACCATCTCTCCTACAAAACCGTGCTTGCGACTTTCACCGCACACGGCT
>NZ_JAUBTG010000065.1:0-31756 GCF_036702395.1 Microcoleus sp. D3_18_C2
GCCCGTCCAAAAAGGACGGGCGGGACGCCCATCCCACAATAACAATTAAAATTGTAAGTTATTTAATTCGCGATCCTCAGTAACATGAGGTGCTCTCGCGGGCCTAGGGCATAGGGCATAGGACTCACCCCATACCTCACCACGCTTGAGAACCGCTATAAATGTTATCGAAAGTATTAATTTTGGGGCAAGTTTATGATAATTTAATTTCCTGGTGAGATCGGGATTTGTTGTGGCTGGGTGGAGATTTGCTCAAGGAAATGCTCGCCTTGCGGGTTCACCAATCACCCCAAAATCGATCGCCATTAGCCGACGATCGCTAAGAGAGTGTGAGCCGATCGTGAAATTAGCCAAAAGTTGCGAGTAGAATGGTGCAAGAGCCGATCGCTCGATCGTAGTGCACAGCGAAATATGACCCCACAGCCGCCGCCCCGCAAACCTCAAACCGTCTTGGGTGCGATTACCCAAGCAGTCCAGACTATTGCTAAGGTTAATTTTAACCAGCTAGCGCTGAAACCTAATGCCAAAGTACCCGAACTGTGGGTACAGGATGCGGGTGCAGCTAAAGCTGAGGTTTATCCGCTGTTGGGCGATCGATATCTGTTAGGTCGATCGTCCAAATCTTCAGATATTGTAGTTCGCAATCCCGTTGTCAGTCACGTGCACTTATCCCTGTCGCGGGATACTCGGCGGCGGACTCCTTTTGTCATCAAAGATGAAGACTCCACAAACGGCATTTACAATGGCAAAAGGCGAGTTAAAAGTATGTCCCTGCGTCACGGAGACGTGTTTACTTTAGGGCCGCCGGAACTAGCCGCCGCTGTCAGAATTCAATTCGTATATCCGCCGCCTTGGTATTTGCAACTTGTGCGTTACAGCTTTTATGGCGTCAGCGGAATCACCGCTTTGATTGCCGTGTTGGTAGGGATGGAATCCACAAAGTTTCAAGTGCGGCCTCTGCCGAGAAGTATCAATGGCCCCGTGATTGTTTACGCCCGCGATGGGCAAACTCCGCTGCGTCCTCCTCAGAATAACGCTCACTTAGAATTAAAGCAATTGCAGGATTTTTCGCCTTATTTATCCAAGGCGGTACTTGCTTCGGAAGACAGCCGCTACAATTGGCATTTGGGGGTAGATCCGATCGGAGTTTTGCGCGCGCTTTTGACTAATGTTCGCGGGGGAGGAATTCGCGAAGGCGGCAGCACTGTGACGCAGCAGTTAGCTAGGAGTTTGTTTCGAGATTATGTGGGAACTCAAGATTCGGCAGGACGCAAGTTACGGGAAGCTGTAGTTGCCTTGAAACTGGAGAATTATTACAGCAAAGACGAACTGTTGCTGACTTATTTGAATCGCGTGTTTTTGGGAATTGACCTTTACGGTTTTGAGGATGCGGCTCGGTTTTATTTTGGGAAGTCGGCGAAGGATTTAACTTTGTCAGAGGCGGCAACTTTGGCGGGCATTTTGCCGGCGCCAAACAGTTTTAATCCGATTCAAAATTATCAGTTGGCGGTGCAGTATCGCGATCGAGTGATCGAACGGATGCGGGCCCTGGGGACGATTTCTCAGGAAGAAGCCGATCGGGCGAGGCGATCGCGAATTGAGATCAATCCTAAAGCCCGCCAATATCTGCAAAGTACGATCGCTCCTTATTTCTACAGTTATGTATTTGACGAATTGGAGTTTTTGCTGGGGGAGCAGTTAGCCAGAGAAGGCAATTTTATTGTAGAAACAGGTTTGAATCCCGGCCTACAAAAAGTGGCTGAAGCTTCCCTCAAAAATGCTGTAGAAAATGAGGGAGCCAGTGCAGGTTTTTCTCAAGGAGCCGTGGTAACTCTCAATAGTACAACCGGGGAAGTCTTAGCTTTAGTTGGGGGCGTAGATTACTTAAAAAGTCAGTTTAATCGGGCTACCCAAGCTTTGAGACAGCCCGGTTCTACATTTAAGATTTTCAGCTATGCAGCCGCCCTGGAACAGGGAATCTCACCCGATAAAACTTATTCTTGCGCCCCCCTTTCTTGGGGCGGACAAAGTTACAGCGGCTGCGAAAGAACCAGCGGTAATGCTGATATGTATCGGGGTTTAGCACAGTCGGAAAATGCAGTTGCTTTGAGAATAGCACAAGATGTCGGTTTAGACAATGTAGTGGGAATGGCCAGACGTTTGGGAATTACTTCGGAACTGCGTTCTAACCCTGGTTTAGTATTAGGTGAAAGTGAAGTTAATGTGTTGCAATTAACGGGTGCATTCGGGGTTTTGGCAAATCGGGGCTTGGGAAATCGTCCCCACGTAATCAAGCGAATTATTGACAGCAGCGATTGCAAAGATCGAAATGATTTTAACAGTTGCCGGGTGATTTATGAGTATCAAAAAGATGGCATTGCCAATCGGCAGTTAGTTTCGGAGGCCGTAGCGGATACGATGACTGATATGCTGCAAGGTGTGGTGCGGGGAGGTACGGGTAGCAGTGCTGCTTTGGGGTTGGGAGAAGCTGGAAAAACAGGCACGACTAATGATAATAGAGATTTGTGGTTTGTCGGTTATATTCCGAGTCAGCAACTGGTGACAGGAGTTTGGTTGGGAAATGATGATAATTCTCCGACTGGGGGAGGTAGTTCAAATGCCGCTCAGTTGTGGGGGGAATATATGCGGCAGGTGGCGCGTTGAGTCATTAGTCATTAGTCATTAGTCATTAGTCATTAGTCATTAGTTAGTGGTTGGTTGTTAGGAATGAGAATTAAATAACTTCCACTCTTGAAAGTTGGATGGGCGTCCCGCCCGTCCTTTTTGGACGGGCGAGACGCCCATCCCACAATAACAATTAAAATTGTAAGTTATTTAATTCGCGATCCTTAGTTGTTGGCGAGCATAACTAATCGCCAAAAATAGATTTAGCAGTAAGGTGCGCGGCCCGGCGCACCCTACGAGGATTTAGGGGCAATTTCCCCGCTTATTCTACAGTCTGAGAAACAGGCCGACAGCCCGACAATATCGAGTGCAAATTGACGACGTTTCCGATGACCGCGATCGCAGGTGCTGCAAATCCGATCGCCTCAACTTGCTCTACAATTGTACCCAAAGTCCCGATCAATTCTTCTTGTTCCGGCCGCGTTCCCCAGCGCACTAACGCTATGGGCGTTTCTGCACTCAATCCTGCATCTGTTAACTGGCCGATAATGTAAGGCAAATTGTGGATTCCCATGTATACTACAATGGTTTCGGAGCCACGGGCGATCGCCTGCCAATTTACCTCCGGCCGATATTTTCCCGCTGATTCGTGGCCGGTGACAAAGGTGACAGAGGAACTGTACGATCGATGTGTTAAAGGAATGCCCGCATAAGCAGGGGCCGCAATCCCAGAAGTTACACCGGGCACGACTTCTACTGACACTCCAGCTTTTACCAACTCTTCCATTTCTTCGCCACCGCGACCGAAGATAAACGGATCGCCGCCTTTGAGACGAACTACGATCGCATTATCTCCAGCTTTTTCTATCATTAACTGAGTTGTTTCGTCCTGCATTAACGAGTGACGCCCTTTGCGTTTTCCGGCATCAATTCGTTCTGCTTGGGGGTTGATTGCTGCCAAAATTTGAGGGCTGACTAAAGCGTCGTAAATCACCACATCCGCACACTCTAACAAAGCTTTTCCCTTCAAGGTCATCAAACCCGGATCTCCGGGCCCCGCACCTACTAAATACACTTTTCCTAAAGACATTTTTCTTGCTTCCTTTACCTCTTCTGTGCCTCTGCGGTTCATTTTTGAATTAAATTCCCAATTAAGTCTGCTAATTGTACACTTGGGCCTAGAGGATTTGCGAGATGAAGTTCCGCCGCAGGAAATTGCTGCTTTAGCTGTGCGACATTTTTGGCGATCGCATCTGTAATTCCTCCATTAAATAAGAAGTATGGCACAATCCCTATTTGCTGCTGTCCACCACGAACCAAACTCTCAATTTGCTCTGACAAACTCGGCTTTACCGACCAATAAGCTGTCAGCGCACCGAGTTGGCTGGCGATTTCCTCAACAATCGAGTTACCTCCGGGGCGACGGCTGCCGTGAGATAATAAAATCCATTTTGGCAATAGCAGATTGGGGAGAAAAGTCACCTCTTCCATCTGACTTTTTACCAATTTTGTTAAGCCTGCTTCCTGGGAACCTAAATGCGGGCGCAATTCAATTTTTAGCTGGTCACCAAAAGTTTGTTGGGCAATTTCGACCTCTGCCGGTATGTCTTCGGCGACGTGAACACCAGGCAATAAAAATACAGGCAGGATTTGCAATTCTGTCAGTCCCAGGGACAGGGTACGTTCGCCAAAACTGCAAATTTGTTCGTGCAGCGGTGCGGGGCCGAGTTCTAAGGTGGCGGTTGCTACTGCTGGGAACGAGTCAGCCAAATTTTGAGACAGCAGTTGACCGAGGTTTTCCAAAGCTAGTTGGGGTCTGGGGTCACGGCTGCCGTGAGAAACTAATAAATAGGTCGATCGCAATTTCAATATAGATTTGATGTTAATGTTCGAGCCGAATTTCAAATAATTATAACACCGTTGGGCGCGTGACTTGAAAAATACTCAACGCAAAAGTTCGATATCCTACGGTGCGTGGCTTAAAAATCAATAAGGTTCAGTTAAGGAAAATTGTAGAGAAAATGTTGGGTTTCGTTCCTCAACCCAACCTACGCACTGGGCTTAAATCTTCTAAGCCGCCCACCTTACAAAAGAAGGTGCGCGGCTTAAAAATTAGTTAATACAGGGCTTAAATCTTCTAAGCCCCACACGCTAAACAAATCTCAAATTAAGCTTTGGGAGCGGGATCTGCAATGTATTTGAAAGTAGGTTCCGAGTTCCAAGGGCCGCGTTCATCCTTGCCATTTGTGGATAAGTTAAAGTAGAGATCCACAGTGGAATCTGGTGGAATATTGCCGAACATCGGATCGGTGAGTTTACCCAGCGATTCCAGCGCTTTCATGAACATTTGAGTGTGAGAAATTTCGCGAGTCAACAGAAACTGCAACGTCTTTTTCGTTCCCATATCCGGCGCTAGTTTAATCAACTCTTCGTAGGTTTGGCGAGCTCCTGCTTCCGCACCGATATTAGCGCGCAAATCGCGCACTACCTCCCCGCCTTCGTTGACATAAGCTGCCGTCCAAGCTTGACCTTGGCTGTCCAACAAGTGCGGGCCTACACCGCGCACCGCAAATAAAGTGCTTTTGTAAGCTTCTGTTTGGTCAACGTTTTTGGTGTGCATTTCGATAAGTTGGCCCACCATTTCTAAGTGGCTGAATTCTTCTATTGCAATATCTTGGAGCATATCCTTAATCCCTGCATCTTCACAGTGAAAGGACTGCACCCAGTATTGCAAAGCTGCTGTCAGTTCTCCGGTTGCTCCGCCAAACTGTTCTAGCAGCAATTGGGCAAAACGGGGGTTGGCTTCGTCTACAGTCACCGCAGCCATTAGTTGTTTTTTGTGAAAAAACATGGATAGATACCTCTCTTTAATTCTGTTGCTACAGTCTCAGGATCGCAGACTTGTAGCTGTGTTCACCTTCTGAATCCATTGTGCGACAATCGATCGCACCGAGCCTCGGTCGATGGATACATCTAGCTCAACAAATTTCTCTGCTTTCCGGTAGAGTTTAAATATGAAATTATACTTAGTGAGTCGGTAGACCGAATTACAATTTAGGAGCAGGATTATTGTCGCACTCGGTTAATTTTGCTGATAGGGCATCGAGGTGTCGCAGCCACTGAATGCCGCCAACCCAACTGCGAGAGGGGAGGTGTCCGATTGGTGCTTGCTGACTAAATTTAATCGGCCCTAAAGTAGTAGCAGAATTGTAGGTTTGCCAGTTGACCCGATCGCAAAATCTGATATAGTCTCCCTTAACGCTTTCATAAATCTCCTTTTGGACGCTGAAGCCAAACCGACCTTGACTGTAGTGCAACCAAAGGCGATCGACTGTTTGCAAATCTTCGCAGGGTAGCTGGTAAATTTGGCTAATTTCTAGCTGAGTTCCCGGTGGCTGAGAAAGAGACTGACACATCAAGCCCCAAGTTTCGCGATCGGCTTCTTTCCATTTTTTGTTTGACAAAAAATCACGCAGTTTGGTATAATCAACTCCCCGTGCCGAAATCATGGTCGGATCGAGATTTGAAGTAACAGATAAGGAAAAAGTTTCTGCGGAATTGGCGACGGCATTTGTGGGTAAAATCCGAGAATCAGAAGTTGGTAGCGCGTTGATATCGGCAGAGTTGTCGCTATTATTAAGAGCAGGAGCGATCGGCTTTTGGGGCGAAAGCAAATTTTGATGGCGAATATCTAAAGCTGCTTTGATATCGTCCAAAACTTCCGTAGCAAAACTGTACCGCTGAGTGAGACGAGTTTGCAGCAATTTATCTAAAATTTCACCTAACTCGTCGCTAATACTTGTGGCTTTGGGAAGAAACTCGCGCCACCACCAGCGCTCGTGGTTGCAGTCGTACATATCCAAGGGAGGAACTTGCGTCATGAGGCGAATGCAAGTAACCCCTAAACTGTAAAGGTCGCTAGCAGGAAATACTTTGCCGCGCATTTGTTCGGGGGCTACATAATCTTGACTGCCGATGAGCGTTGCTGAACGGAGTATGGCTGAATCAGTCAGCAGTTTGGCTATGCCGAAATCGATCAATACGAGTTTGTTGTCCGACTGGCGGCGGATAATATTTTCGGGTTTGATGTCGCGGTGAATGACGCGCTTGTCGTGGATAAATTGCAGCACGGGCAATAAGTCTTGCAGCAGTTGCCAAATTTGATTTTCATCGTAGACACTATTGTCTAATTCTTGTTTAAGAGTCGGCCCGTCTATAAACTCTTGAACTAAATAAATATGACCTTCTTGTTCAAATCCCGCTAATAATGTGGGGATTTGCGGGTGTTTTCCGAGTTCGTCTAAACGGACTGCTTCTTGGCGAAATAATTCAACGGCTTTGTTGAAAATTTCGGGGTCGCGGTCGTAAAAATAAAATTGCTTGACTGCACAGCGGGGATGAGATGGGATGTCTTCATCAATTGCTAGGAAAGTTTTACCAAATCCGCCTCTACCTAAAAGTTCAATCGGGCGATATCGCTGTCTCAGCAACAGGTTAAAGCCGCAGTTTAAGCAAAATTTGGCGGTGTGGGAGTTTTGAGGATTTTGACATTCTGGTTTGATACAGTAGCTCATATCGATTTTAGATTTTAGATTTTAGATTTTAGATTGCACAGAAGACTTTTTTTTAAACGAACCGCGAAGACGCGAAGCGGCGCGAAGGAATAGGGAAGAGAGAAGAGACAGAAGAGAGAGGGTTGATAACTGTCCCGCTTCTGGCGTTGTATTTTTTGGGCGGGCGGGACACCCCACAAGCATTTCATCTGAGATGTTGCACCATTCTCAATCAGGCTTTTAGGGGCGGGCTAGAAGAGCCCACCCTAAAAGAAATTCATTCTTTGTGGAACAGGCCGGAAAGCCTGTTCTTAAAAATGGTGTCAGAGGTGAGTTTTATCAAGCTGGACTGTAGATGCGCCTGGGCTGATAAGGCTATTTTAATGCGCGGGATCGAATCGGGACGCTGCCAGAGCTGCCGAACCCGGGCCCCATGACCGAAAGCATCCAGGATACCCGCCACGTGGTTCATCCGTGGAGACATAAAAAACCTGTATCCGATAAAGGAGCCCCCGAATTTATCTCGCGCAAGTCAATGCTTCAATTCTAAAATCTAAAATCTAAAATCTAAAATCTAAAATCGATTGAGTGCTGGGGGCGGGATAATTGCCGTTGGCGAAGCCCTCGAAGAGGCTCGCACAGGCCGATCGCTCACCCCGATCGCACAGAGCGAAAATTGTGCTAAACTCCTACTGTGCTTGGAATTTGAGGCACCATCGATCTGTCCGGTTCAGGGACGCTCAGAAATATTTCAAAATATTTTTGCCTTACCCCTAGACTTGTGCTGAGATATGATGCTATAGTTAAAACTGATACGGCGAGCGTAGCCAAGTGGTTAAGGCAGTGGTTTGTGGTACCACCATTCGTGGGTTCAAGTCCCATCGTTCGCCCTTTTGATTCTCAACTGTTTAATTCGATCGCCCGTTGCCTGTACGGTAATTTGCGATGGTCGTAGGGTGTGCAATGCACACCTTAATTTTTTTTGGGATGTCGCGGTTCTGTCGGCACAAGTTCCGATGTGCTAATCTTAAATCCAATCTAAAATCTAAAATCTAAAATCTAAAATCAAAATATGCCATCTTTAGTAACAGAAGATTGGGGATATAAATTTAGTGGCGATCGCACAATTAATAAGTTTATTCGGGATATAGAAGGAGAAGCTGCTTTAGGGAAATATTGCGATTGGGAATGCAAAGAACGTGCGGAAATTCTGATGTCGGAGATAGCTGGCAAATCCCACAATCTTTTCTACGTGCGTCGCCAAAAGGTAAATGAGAGATTTTCCGAAGAAGAAATCTGGGAATTGCTGCTTGCTACGGATGGAGATGATTTTGAATTACCTCAATTGTTGCAAAAAGCAGATCGCACTTTGCGGTTGTTAGCAACTGTACGCTGTGAAGACGGAATCGGCGGTTTAAAACTGCTGGATGCTGGTTTGGTGGCGCTTCCCAGAGGGAGGAAAGATGGGTATTCTTTGCCGGTTCAGTTGCGACTTTTGGCTAACAGTAGATCGCCAATTCCTGTAAAGTCGATCGCCCGCGTCCAACAAATGCCATTTTGGGACGACAGGCACATACCGACTACCGAACAACTAAAGGTTTGGCATACTTTTTTAAATGTAGAAAAACGCATTGCGGAAGCGCGTCAATTTTGTGTACCTTTCCGAGGACACAATTACGGTTCCGGCTTCAAAATCGTCACTTTTGAAATCGATCGTAATTCCGCAACTCTTGACGGCTACGAGGAAAATCCCTTACAAGTGGGCGACTTTCGCGACAGGCTGAAAAAAGCCAGAAATGAAGAAATTATCCTGTTTGATTCGCCGCCCGGAAGCAGAAGCAGCCGCGACGGAGAGACATTGGGTAGCATCGCCGAAATTGACTTTGAACATAGTAAATTACGCATTAAGTTAGATGTTGATTTAGGAGCTCGCATGGCGGGCGGCAGATATCAAATGCCCAAACAAGGATTCTTGTATTTTGAGGCTGCGGGCGATATTAGTCAGATCGAACGAAAGAAAAAAGCTTTAAAAATGCTGACAGATGGGCGCGCTCAAAATCCCTATTTGAGTGAGTTTTTATTCGACTCTTCTCAGGCGAGAAAGCCCGAAAAACTGATTAAATTGGATCGGGAAAACTTATTAAATCGCAATGCTAATGAGGACCAACTTGCTGCCGTAGAAACTGTGCTTTCGGCGCGGGATTTAATTTTGATTCAAGGCCCGCCGGGAACGGGCAAAACGACTGTGATTGCGGAAATTTGCTATCAAATTGCCCGTCAGGGTGGCAAAACGCTCATTGCTTCCCAAGCAAATTTGGCTGTAGACAATGCTTTGAGTCGGTTAGTTCACAATCCGGCGATTCGGGCTTTGCGGAAGGGAAAAGCTCATAAGGTGCAGGAAGAAGGGCAGCCGTTTTTGGAGGAAAATGCGATCGGCACTTGGCTGCAAAATACGGCGACAGACTGCGAACAAAAGCTCTCGCAGCGCCTGACTAATGTCAAATCTTTGCGGCAGTTGGTGGCAGAATCCGAGCGATTTACCGCCTACTGTGCCGCAGAGAGAGATTTTTTTAATGAACTAAAACACCTGCACGACAGTAAAGCAGATATTGAGGAAAAGTGCCACCAGCAAGCAACCAATTATGAACTAATTTTAACCGAAAAAAGCGAGATTGAACCTCTAGTTAGTGGGTTAGAAAATCTGCTGGAGGCGCCTAATGTCAACTGGCAATCTCCAGAAGTGGCTGAGTTTATGCCCCGACTAAAACCTTATTCAGAAGGCAATGTTTTAGTAGAAAACTTTATGGCAAAGGTTCGGATTGCTGCTAGCAATGCTATTCAAATAGGGTTCGATCGCCCTGCTTGCGGCGCGTTTGGGATTGCGGTTTGGCTGCAGGAAACTGTAGCAGCGCAAATATCGGAATTTAAGACGGCATTCGATCGCGCGGATGATGTTTGTCACGCTATGTCGGCGGTTGCGGAGTCGTTGCGGGTGTCGCGGCAGATGTCTGAGGCTGTGAATCAACTCGAATTGGGCGATCGGCAAAATCAGACGCACCGCCACAATCTCGAACAGAAAATCAAGAATTTGGAACTGCGAAAAGCGGAAATTGCAGCCGTTGTCGTCGCCGTTGCACAGTGGATTGAGACGGCGGATACGGGACTATATGAAGTCGTGAAAACTTGCTGGGAAACGGGCGCAATGCTGACGGATGATATGGTAGAATTGCCCGCAGGATTGCTGAAAATTGCCCGATCGCTCAAATTGCCGATCGTGCCGCCCAAATGCAAAATCAATTTGCCCGATTTGGATCGGTTGCAAAAGGCGATATCCCACGAAGAAAGCGCAGGTTTTAAGGATATACAAGGGCAACAATTTCGGTTTAGCGAGTTTCTGCACCTAAATTTGAGTCAAACGCCGATCGTGCTCTCTGCGGGCGATCGTACACAGTGGCAGCAACTAGCTAAAGACTTCGCCAGCTACTCCCAAGTCAGCCAAAGTCAGCGCAAATTTATCATCGAAAAAGCAGCGACTTTCTTAGCTAGCATTCAACAATTTTACAGTCAATCCTTGCAGCCAAATAATATCCAGGCTACGTTCGATCGCCTAGTCAAAGAATTGCTGCACAGTATCCTAGCAAATGCCCGTCAGTGCGTGGTTCCCCTGAAAACCGAAACCGAACAGCAGCTTATAAAACAGCAACAATTATTAGATAAAATCGGTCAAACCTTGAGCCAGCAGCAAATATCCGCCGCTAAACTTCAGGTAGAAACAGCGCAGCAAGAGGCAAACTTAAAAATTAGCGAAGTTACTACTTTGTTGCAAGCAATTGTCCAACAGCCAAACGTACCTGAAAAATTGCGAATTTTATCCGAACAATATCTCGCCCAAAAATCGAATATTTGGGAGCAACCGCAGCAGTTTGTCAAGCAAGTTGAGGCTTGGAAAGCCAGCACGATTCAGCTTGAAAAATCCATTGCTGACTTAGATCCTTTTGGTGTTTTGGAGACAATCAAAAACACTCTTGACGAGCATTTATCCCCCCTGCGAATTGCGGCTGCAACTTCGCAGCAGCAACTCGCTCAACTACAAGCAGAATTGAGCGAAATTAATGCTCAACTGCAACAGCAGCAACCAACAGCAGCATTACTTGTTGAGAGAAATTGGTGGGAGTCAGCATGGCAAACTATCCCGACTCAATATCAGCCAGAAGTTCCGAATACAGGATTATTCACCGTAGCTTTTTTGAACAAAATTAAGCGTTTATTCAAAACTTGGCAACGTAAATTAGAACAAGAAGAAACCGCACTAAATCGCTCTCAAACGTTTGTGACAGATTGGATTCAAAAACTCCGCAATCCATCAGAAAAAGACCGCAACGATTTAAAGCAAATTTATATTGACAATGCTAACGTAATCGGCATTACTTGCGTGCAAGCTGCTAGTTTCGATTTTACTAAAAACTTTCCCAGCTTTGATGCAGTTATCATTGACGAAGTTAGCAAATGCACTCCGCCAGAGTTGTTAATTCCCGCTTTGAAAGGCAGAAAGTTAGTATTAGTGGGCGATCACAGGCAATTGCCGCCGATGTTTAATCAAAGTACGATCGACGATATTGCCGAAGACATCGGCTGTACAGGAGACGAACTTAACTTTATCAAAGAATCGCTGTTCAAAGTTTTGTTTGAAACTGCCAGCGACAGCATCAAAAAAATGCTGACAACTCAATACCGAATGCACCCACAAATCATGGGCGCAATCAATCAGTTTTACCAGCAAAAACTCAACTGTGGCATTCAGGAAGCTGACACCAAACGCGCCCACAACCTCGCAGGTAAAATTATTCAAGAAAATAATCACATTCTGTGGGTGAAAACGCCGATAGGACAAGGGTTTGAAGAGGAAAAGCAGGGGACTTCGCGGTTGAATGTCAAGGAGATTGATGCGATCGAGCGTTTGTGCGAACAAATGGAGATAGCTTGGCAGCCCAAAGTTGCCGACGGTGAACCGCCGAAAGAAATCGGAATTATCACTTTTTATGCTGCTCAATTAAATGCAATTAAAGACAGAATCGAAGGCGAAAGATTCCCAGCTTTGAGCATCCGTACTGGTACGGTTGACATATTTCAAGGTATGGAAAGACCTGTAATTATTGTCAGCACAGTGTGCAATAATGTTAGGGGCGATATTGGATTTGCTAAGGAACCGGAACGGGTGAATGTGGCATTTTCCCGCGCTCAAGAATTGCTGGTAGTTGTCGGCTGCCACGATTTATTTACCCAACAAACAGGTACTGTCGGAAAAATGTATCAGGAAGTTTCAAAAACGGTGCGTCACTGCGGAGGTTTTGTAGATGTTTCTAGCGTCCTCAACTAAACCAATAGACTCGAATTTAAGTTCGCTAGCCGAACAAATTGAGCAACAAAATCCGGGTTTGTCAGTGTTGGCGGCGCGTCAATTCCGCTTCGCAATCCGCCAAACTCCGCTGGAGGTGGCGGTTAGCGAACCGCGCGAGTTTAACGTGTTGGAAGAGTTCATTTTGCGGGCGGGTGTTGAGTTTGAACCTGCACCAACTTTGAAGGAATTGGCGGATTTGCTGGGGTTGGACGAGATTTTTGTGAAGACTACGGCGGCGACTCTGGTTAGTTTGGAAAGCTTGGAGGTGGCTGAAAATGGAAAAATTGCGATCGCCCCACAAGGGAGAAATTTTTTCGAGAAAGGTGCGGTTAGTCGATCGCAAATTCAATCACTTTATGCCATTTCCGATCCGCTGAATCAAACTCTTACCTTTAAATTCGATGCTTTAGCCGCAGAATCGGTCAACTTACCCGATTTAGCAGATTTAGTTTCGCTCGAACATAAAATTACTGACCTTGCGAATTTAAGTCTAGCAGAAATCCAGCCGTTAATTCAAGATTCCGGCTTAGGAATTCACGCCCCACAAAACGGCAAAATTGTCTCTGCTTGCGATGTCGTCGGCGACGATTTAGATATTTGGCAAACAGTCTCGGTTTTTGTGTTGCTAGATGCGATCGAAAATAAAACTACTATTCAAGTCCGACAGGGAAAGCAAATATTAGAAACAGCTTCAAACTTGCTAAACGAACTCGAATCGCAACAAAAACTTTCTTTGAATGACTTTTGTAACTCAACCTCAGATATCGCACAGCAAGAATTAGAGACAATCCCGGTTCCGAAAACTCCTAAAAAGCTATCTAAGAAGAAACCCAAGTAAACGATATGATGAAATCTAAAGTCCTGATTACGAACTGGTTTGTAATCAGGACTAAAGTCCTGATTAACTGATATCTTGCACCCTTCTCAATTACTTGCTTAGGAACGGGCTCTCCGGCCCATTCCACAATAAAATCAAGTTTTGTGGAACGGGCAAGATGCCCGTTCTTGAAAAGATTACAACATAATATAAGTATTAACAAACAAATGAGGTAATTGTGCAATGGACAAACTAGCTCAATATCGTCAATATGTTCAGACATTAATGAGCCGTTATTCTAAAAAAGTTTTAGACGGCTCTTTAGCAACTAAATTTGGCTGCATTCCCGCCGAAAAACCGAATTCCGCCTCTCGACGGCGCACCCCCATCAATTCAGCGCGAGTGACGGGCTGGGTAGGTTTAAAAGTTCCATCTTGATAGCCGCTAACTATCTTGTTGTCCCGCGCAAATAGAACTTTTCCGGCACTCCAGTGGGAAATAGGAACGTCGCTATAGGGAGGGATAGAAACATAGCTAGGAAATGTGATATTAGCACCTTGTATTCATTTCAAGAATTCCCAAACTAAAGATACCAATTGCTCTCTGGTAACAGCAAGTTGTGGTCGAAAGGTATTATCTTGAGAAAACCCGGCTACAAACCCCAGGTTCACAGCTTCTTTAATTTCGGAAGCGTAGATATCATCGGTAGCTATCTCCAAATTGTAGAAAAGGCAGTATTGCCTACGGTATTGGTATTTCCTGCGGTATTGGCTGCGGTATTGGTATTTCCTGCGGTATTGGCTGCGGTGTTGGCTGCGGTGTTGGTATTGGTATTGGTATTGGCTGCGGTATTGCTTCGGTATTGCCTCCGGTATTGCCAATTTCTTCCGGTGCGGCTTGATTGGTAGTGAAATAAAAGTGACCTAATGTGCGGCCTTGATAAGCTCTTTTGCTCAAGCGCCAAGCAGGATCGAGAGTGATTTTCATAAATTCGTTAGCATCGCCATTTGTGCGGCCTATTACCACCGATTTACCTTGGTAATCTACGGGAGTTCCAATTAGTAGAACATCGCCATCAACAATTTCCAAAGTCAGGGCGTATTTTAATGCTAAATCGGTGCCTGCCATGCGAATTGAAAAGCCGTTGCTGTCTGTTGCACGGCCACAAATACCGGTGAAATCAAAACTAACTAATAATGGATCGACTTTCACGGGATTAGAGCCACTTTCGCTCCAGCATTGTCGCGTGTTAGATACCTGTTCTACAATTAGCAATTGGTAGCCGCCGGAAGGGCGGGGTTGGGCGATGACAATTACTCGGTCTTGGTTAATTTCGGTTTCGTCAAAAGTAAATGCTTTAGCCGAACCGATCGCGCCAAGTGTTAAAATTGCTGAACCTGCCAGTGCGGCCACTGTTCGTACAAGTGAATGTTTCATGATTTTTCCCTATTGGCTCCTTATGGTGATGAGACTTATCTAGAATATAAAAAAGTCGCCCTCTTCCAACAACAAGATAGAATTTTACCATCTCTTGTTCCGGTGGTACCAAGTGCGATCGGCGATCGTCACATTGGTTCGTAGTGAAAACTCAACTCCGAGCGAATTTTATGAGGACTTGAGTCCTCCCTACAAAGTTATAGCCGTTATTTTACCGAGGAACTTGATAAGCTGTTCGACCTCTAAATTGTATTTTCCGGGCGGGCGGGACGCCCACTCCACAAGAATTTGATGGGACTTGAGAGTAAAATTTAGATGAGCCTGGGCTGATTACTTGCGGGAAACGATCGCACTATTGGGCAAAAAAACGGTGCGTTACACTCTTGTTAACGCACCCTAAAACAAACATTCAAAAAGTGTCTTTGCCCTCTAGCGGAACATACTGCTAACAGAACTATCTTCGTGAATCCGCCAAATAGTTTCTCCGAGCAAATTGGCTACCGAAAGCACCGTCAACTGCTTAAAACGGTTCTCTTCCGGCACAGGAATTGTATTCGTAACAATTACCTCTTCCAAAACCCCGCTAGACAAACGCTCGATGGCTGGAGGCGAAAACACCGCATGAGTAGCACAAGCATAAACCTGCCTCGCACCCTCGTGGCGCAACAATCTCGCGCCCTCAGAAATCGTGCCGGCAGTATCGATCATGTCGTCCACCAAAACAGCAGTTTTGCCCCTGACATCACCGATGAGGTTCATCACTTCTGCCACGTTGTGAGCTTGGCGGCGCTTGTCAATAATTGCCAGGGGAGCATCACCAAGCTTTTTGGCAAAAGCTCTCGCCCTAGCGACTCCGCCAACATCCGGCGAAACCACAACAATATCCGTCAATTGCTTGCTCGCCAGATAATCCAAAAGCACCGGCGAACCGTAAACGTGATCGAAAGGAATGTCAAAATAACCTTGAATTTGAGCCGAGTGCAAATCCATCGCCAAAATGCGACCTGCCCCAGCTTCCGTAATCAAATTAGCCACTAATTTTGCCGTAATCGACTCTCTTCCGGCCGTTTTGCGGTCAGCCCTAGCATATCCGTAATAGGGAATGACAGCAGTAATTTGTCTAGCCGAAGCGCGGCGACAAGCATCGATCATAATTAACAATTCCATCAGGCGATCGTTTACCGGACAGCAAGTTGGCTGAATCAAGTAAACATCGCAACCCCGAATCGATTCTTGAATTTGAACGTAGAGTTCCCCATCAGCAAACCGCTTGCGAACCATCGGCCCCAAATCGATCCCCAGATAGCGAGCCACCTCTTGGGCGAGGGGAATATTAGCAGAACCGGAAAACAGCCGCAGACGGTCATGGGCGGAAATTGGCGGCTCGGGAAGCGGAAGCGGTAAAGTAGCAGAACGGATCACAGCAGGCCTCTTGCAGGACGTTTATTCCATCGCTATCTTACCATCTGAAACTAGAAATATTCAGCCAATTTTTTAAGAGATTTAACATTCGAGGCGACCACAAGTGTTAAGTTAGGCGAATTGAATAGGACTTGCAGAAATATGTCCGAGAAACCGGGTTTCTAGCCCACATTCGACACCTTCAACGGTCACAATCGGTTTTTACTTATTTTGATCCAGCAATAAAACTATAAATTATACTAAAATACCGTATATTAACGGATAAATTACTTTTAAAAGGCATAATTTATTACTTTAAAGATAGAGTTTTCTGCGTAATTATGCTGTGTGACACCCCAGGGTGTGGAATGTGGGTTCTAGCTGAAATGTTGCACCATTGTCAATAAGCTTTTTAGGAACAGGCTGGACGGCCTGTTCCACAAGAAAATCTACTCTTTGTGGAACAGGTCGTCCAGCCTGTTAAGCGAGAATGGTGCAAGATGTGAGTTCTAGCGAACTCTGTACTGGCAGAAGTACGATCGCACTTGTGCCCCTGCGTCTAAAAGTTCTAGGGTGAGTCAATTTGGGGGTGAGGCTGCACTTGCAGTCTCACCCCCAAATTCCGTCGAAAGCCGAAGGCATCCGGGTTCAAGGCGATAAAAATGCCACCAACAGGCAATAAACTGGAAAAATACTGTAAAAAAAGTTAAGAATCGGAAGCACACTTCAGATTTTTGATATCGGGCAAAGCAAGGTAGAAATCGATGAGCTTAAGAGAACGCATTGACGCAGAAATCAAAGCAGCTATGAAGTCCAAGGACAAAGTTCGCTTGGAAACAGTTCGCGGCATCAAGAAATTTATTCTCGAAAAAGAAGTCAGCCTCCGTCCCTCCGGGCAAGAAACGCTGACAGAAGCTCAAGAAATGGAAATTTTGATGCAAATAGCCAAACAGCGCCGGGATTCGATCGAACAATACCGCAAAGGTGGCCGCGAAGATTTAGTGGCACAAGAGGAGGCGGAGTTGGCAATTGTTGAAGAGTATTTGCCGGCGCAGATGTCAGACGAAGAGGTGAGTCAAGTCGTTGACGAAGTGATTGCTTCGGTTGGCGCTACTTCTGCAAAAGATATGGGCAAGGTGATGGGCAAGGCAATGCAGCAGCTTAAGGGCAAAGCAGACGGTAACAGAATTCAAGACATGGTGAAAGCAAAGCTTAGTCCTTAGTCAGTAGTCAGTAGTCAGTAGTCAGTAGTCAGTAGTCAGTAGTCAGTAGTCAGTAGACATCTCCCATAAATAATCTCAAGCTTTATAGAGATGTAGGGCTTAGGTCGGGGGCGACAATTTATTAGGGCTAAGGCCAAAAAACCCGGTTTCTACGAAAAATCGTGCATTTCTCCCTTGAGATATTGACGCAGAAACCGGGTTTTTGATCGGATCTGCAGGTGGCAACCTCTGTGTTTTCGTGAAAAAACCCGGTTTCTGACCATCATTGCGTCCAAGAATGTCATAAAAAATGTAAAATACTAACTTTGGTCGGGACTGGGGACTACAGATAGTGAAGTATGCTCAAGAGCATTAAAGACCTAGCATTACTAAGTCTGTGAGCGATCGTCTATTTTTTAACAGTTTCTACTTAAACTTATGCAGCCACCTATTGCTATTGGAACTCTCCTACAAAACCGCTACCGCTTGGTGAATATTTTAGGTCAAGGAGGATTTGGCCGGACTTATTTAGTAGAAGATTTGGGACGGTTTCAAGAACGCTGCGCCCTGAAGGAATTGATTCCGGTGCAAAGCGGGCCATACGTTTTGGAAAAATCGAAGGAATTGTTTCAAAGAGAGGCGGCAATACTTTACCAAATTGGGCACCCACAAATTCCCCAGTTTCGAGCAATATTTGAAGAGAACCAGCGTTTGTTTTTAGTGCAGGATTACGTGGAAGGGATGACTTACCGCGAACTGTTGCTTGATCGAACTTCAAAGGGTCGCACCTTCACCGAAGCCGAAGTGTTGGTATTTATCCGGCAAATGCTGCCGGTACTGGCTCACATCCACGCCCGCGGCATCATCCACCGCGACATCTCCCCAGAAAATATAATTCGGCGGGAAAACGACCAGTTGCCGGTGCTGATCGACTTTGGAGTGGTGAAAGAACTCGCCACCAAAGTCCAGTCTCCCGAAGGAACAGCCCACGCGACAACAGTCGGTAAAATCGGCTACGCGCCGATGGAACAGTTGCAAAGCGGGCGGGCAACAGCCAGCAGCGACCTCTACGCTTTAGCTGTAACGGCGATCGTCCTGCTGACAGGCAAAGAACCGCAGGAATTGCTCGATCAAACAACGCTGCAGTGGAATTGGCAGCAGCAAGCGCAGGTGAGCACGGGTTTGGCTTTGGTGCTAAATCGGATGTTGAGCCGATCTCCGGGCGATCGATATCAATCTGTCAGCGAAGTCGCCCAAGCACTCGACGCCCAAACTAATCCTAAACCTAGCCAGCCAACTGTACCGCCCGCGCCAGTAGTGGTGCAGACAAACCCTTCGCTAATAGCAACGGTGGCCGTGGGCAGGCCGCCAGAGCCCGCCGCCCAGAGTTCCCACCCCCAAAAAAACCAGCCAGACCCGTTAATTGAGCCTGCTGCCGACACTTTTTGGGACAATCCCATTGCTGCGATCGGACTGCTGGCCGGCTTAGTAATCTTGACGGGCTTCGGTTCCTGGGCTTTAGTCGGCTCATTTCTCAACAATTCGCGCCCCAAACCCACTCCGACACCGCCAGCACTTACAAGTCCGACGCCGACACTAACTCCGGTACCAAACCCGCTACCTTTGCCAACCCCAACCCCGCAACCTTTGGCAACCCCAAGCCCAGAACCTGTGCCAGAACCAAGCCCAGAACCTTTGCCGGAACCAACCCTAGAACCTTTGCCGGAACCAAGCCCAGAACCTTTACCAGAACCGAACCCAGAACCTTTGCCTGAACCAAGCCCAGAACCTTTACCAGAACCAAGCCCAGAACCAAGCCCAGCGCCAACTCCGACCCCAGCGCCGACTCCAGCGCCGACTCCAGCGCCCAAACCTGCGCCCAAACCGGCGCCCGCACCCAAACCAACACCCGCGCCGTCGCCAACACCGTCGCCAACACCAGCACCAACTCCCGCGCCAACACCGGAACCAGCCCCAACACCCGCGCCCTCGCCGGAACCAGCGCCAACACCGGAACCATCGCCGGAACCGGAACCAACTCCTGCACCGTCGCCGGAACCGGAACCGGAACCCGCGCCGGAACCGGAACCAGCACCAACACCCGCACCATCGCCCGAACTATAAACTTCTGGCAAAATTCCCCTAGACTGAGGTTGAGGCCAATTACTTGTTAGCTATTTGCCAATGAACTCGCTGCTAATTGCTGGAACTGATACCGACGCGGGCAAAACTGTTTTGACCACCGCTCTGGCTGCTTATTGGCAAATGTATTTTCCCGATCGCAGTTTGGGAATTATGAAACTCATGCAAACAGGAACGGGCGATCGCGAACTCTACACCCGTTTGTTTTCCCTCGACCAATCCCCCGAAGAACTCAATCCGCTGCACTTTGATGCGCCTCTAGCACCACCAATTGCAGCCGAACGGGAGGGGAGACGTATCGAACTCGAAAAGGTCTGGACAGCGTGGCAAAGCCTCTCTGAACGCAAGGATTTTGTGTTGGTGGAAGCTTTGGGAGGGCTGGGATCGCCTGTAACGTGGGAACTGACGGTGGCCGATATTGCTAGGGATTGGCGGCTGAGAGGGGTTTTGGTAGTACCTGTGAAGTTGGGGGCGATCGGGCAAGCTGTGGCGAATGTTGCTCTCGCCAAACACACTGGTTTTAAGCTCAGAGGAATTGTGCTCAATTGCGTTAAAGCTTATTCTGAACAAGAAATTGCCGATTTAGCGCCCGTTGACTTGATCCAGTCGCTGACTCAAATACCTGTGTTGGGTATTTTGCCGCATTTAGATGACCCGACTGACCTTGCTAAATTAGCTAAAATTGCTTCAGATTTAGATTTAGAACAGTTACTGCCAGGGGTTAATTTAGTTCCTCAGACTTCTAAATAACCCTATTCTCAACACCTCTCTTTCTCATTCTTCTCTTCCTCTGCGTACTCTGCGTCCTCTGTGGTTAAAAACTAAGATTTTATTTGAACCGCAGAGAGCGCAGAGAGCACAGAGAAAGAAAAGAGAGAGTTTTACAAATTGCTATAAGGAGAATAAAACATGGTTTCTACTTTACCGAATTTAACCTCTGTCGATTTATCTCAGTTGCGGCTGGAAATTAGAAATTTGCAGCCTCAGCTAGTCGAATGGCGTCGCCTTTTGCATCAAAGGCCGGAGTTGAGTTTTGATGAAAATTTAACGGCGCAGTTTATCTCACAAAAGTTGCAGGAATGGGGCATTGAGCATGAAACTAATATTGCTAAAACTGGTATTGTCGCCACTATAGACAGCGGCAAACCGGGGCGGGTTTTGGCAATTCGGGCTGATATGGATGCTTTGCCGATTCAAGAGGAAAATGAGGTGGATTATCGATCGCAGCATGATGGAATTATGCACGCTTGCGGCCACGACGGCCACACTGCGATCGCCCTCGGTACTGTCTGTTATCTTGCTAAGCACAAACACAGCTTTTCGGGGAAAGTAAAATTTATCTTTCAGCCCGCCGAAGAAGGGCCAGGAGGCGCAAAACCGATGATTGAAGCGGGAGTTTTGAAGAATCCTGATGTTGATGCGATCGTCGGTTTGCATTTGTGGAACAATCTACCTTTGGGCACTGTAGGCGTCCGCAGCGGCGCGCTGATGGCGGCTGTGGAAGTTTTTGACTGCACGATTTTTGGCAAAGGTGGGCACGGTGCAATGCCACATCAGACTGTGGACTCGATCGTAGTTACAGCCCAAATTGTCAGCGCTTTGCAGGCTATTGTCGCGCGGAATATTGACCCGATCGACTCAGCGGTAGTAACTGTCGGCAAATTCCACGCAGGCCACACCCACAACGTGATTGCCGATACTGCTCAAATCGGTGGTACGGTGCGCTATTTCAATCCTGCATATCAAGGTTATTTTGCACAGCGAATCGAGCAAGTAATTGCTGGAATTTGTCAGAGTCACGGCGCTAATTACCAATTAGATTATTGTGCGCTTTATCCGCCAGTTATTAATGATTCGAGAATAGCTGAATTGGTGCGCGGCGTCGCAGAATCCGTTGTCGAAACTCCTGCAGGAATCGTGCCGGAATGTCAAACAATGGGCGGCGAGGATATGTCGTTCTTTTTGCAAGAAGTCCCCGGTTGTTATTTCTTTTTAGGTTCGGCAAATCCAGAGAAAAACTTGGCTTACCCGCACCATCACCCGCGTTTTGATTTTGATGAAACTGCGCTGGGGATGGGTGTAGAAATGTTTGTGCGGTGTGTGGAAAAGTTTTGTGTGAATCAATGAAAGATTGTGTCATTCGGTGGGGGCGGGTTTATGAGATTATTGATTTTAGGCAATGATAGTTTGTAAAACCCGCCCCTACAGCAATCATATCTATTTAATTCGATCTCTTGCACCCGCCGTCAAAAAACTGTAGGGGCGGGTTCACCAAAAGATTTAAAGAATGCAGACAGCTTAAATAAACCCGCCCCCACCCCACGCGAGAGTCTTTTTACCGAGTTTGAAAGATATTCTGCACCATTTTTTTATCTACACTCGCCGCCGCCTTATCCAATTCGGCAATCTCCCCGGAGTCTAACTCCCACCCCAAAGCACCAATATTATCCCTCGCCTGTGCCGCAGATTTCGCCCCCGGAATCGGAATAGTTTCTTTGCAGATGCACCAGTTGATTGCTACCTGCGAAACAGTCTTGTTTCTGAATGCCGCTATTTCTCGCAAACATTCCAAAAGCGATCGCATTCCCGGAAGTAGCTGCTTGCACGCCAAACCTCGAATACCTTTAGGAAGAGGGCCGTTTTCGGAATATTTACCCGTCAGCAACCCCAAGGCTAGAGGACTGTAAGCAATCAATTTTATCCCCAATTCATCGCAAACATCTTTCAATCCAAGTTCTGTCACTGGATAGGTAGAAAGTAGCGAATATTGCACTTGTAAAGTAACAATAGGAATTTGGCGATCGCTAAATCTTTGATGCACCCATTTCAGCCGTTTCGGCCCGTAATTAGACAAGCCCACTCCCTTGACCAATCCTTGCTCGTAAAGGTCAGCCAGACCATCCAAAAGAGCCCCCTCTTGCCAAGGAGCGTAATTAGCTGTAGACCAGTGCATTTGCACCAAATCTACATTTTTTCCGAGGCGCGCCGCAGAGGCTTTGCCAGCCGATATCATTGATTGTCGCGTCAGTCTCCAAGGATAAGCAGCCAGTTTTGTCGCAATACAAATACTCTCTTTATTTGCACCTTGATATTGTTGAGAAAACAGCCCCAAAAGCTGTTCGCTACGTCCGTTTAATTTCCCCGTTCCGTAAGAGTCCCCGGTATCGAATAAAGTGACACCGTTACTAACACAAAGATTGAAAACGGCTTGCAATTCCTCGTCCATACTTTCATTGTAGCCCCAGAGGAATCTGTTGCCCCATGCCCAAGTGCCGCAGCCCATTTTTGGAAGTAAAATTTTTTGGTTAGTTGGCATTTTTTGATGGTAGTTGTTGGTAATACGGATATTTTATAGGAACATAATTCGGTATCCCCTAGCCCCCAGTAGAGCTGTTTCATACTGCCACAGGCTGCCAGGGACTCAAGTCCCTGTCTAATAGCATAAGTCGGTTAAAACCGACTGAAATAGTAATCTCAATTTTGAAAATTAGAGTTACACATATATTCTGCGCTAACTCTATACAAAAACAGCTTTGATAGAATTGCTACAGTCGTCTTTAGACGACTTCAGCTATGAGACAGGGGTTTAAACCCCTGTCGGACTGTCGGACTAATGGCACACCCTACAAAGTTACTAATGACTGATGACTCTTTAATTCTTTTACGTGGTTGGTGATGGCGAAGGTGGGCTGTTTTTGGTAGGTTGCTCTGGCTTAGCTTTGGGGTCTGGTTTTGGTGGCGCAGGTGGAGGGAAAGTCGCCGCGCGTCTGGGTATTTGTAGCGCTGTTCGGAATGCAGAAGACGGGAAGAAAGCACTAAATTGAGAAAGTCGAACTGCTAGAGGTTCGGGTGCATATTCCCACAAGCTTTCGTAGTAGAAGAAAGCGGCGCCTAAGCCGTATTCTTGGACTGCTCGCACCTGAGATTTAATTTGCTGAATCGGTACTGGGTTATTTCTCAAACCAGTCATAATCCCAACTCCGGTGGGAATTTTTTGCTGTGCTTCTTGCATTTCTGGACGGTTAAGCTTGTCTACAAATGATTCTAGATTGGAACGGTAGACTTGCACGATTAGCTCGTCGGCAATATCCAAACGCACCCAAGTCAGCCAATCTTGTAGGTGATGTTTGTAAGCAAACTCGTAGTAATTGGGAGAAATTGAGAAAATTGCATTGGGTTTGACTGCTTTGACGGCTTGATTTAGCTGCGACATAAAAGCGGTGATTTTATTGGCTCGCCACCGCACCCATGCTGGGTTTTGAAAATCTTTTGGCGGAGCTTTTTTTGTTTCTTTGGTATACAAAGCAACTGTGTAGTCATCGTATCCAAATTCAGACGGCAAACTCATGTGATCGTCAAATTGAATGCCGTCGGCGTTATATTGAGTGGTGATTTCTAGTACGAGTTTGGTAATGAATTGCTGAACTTCTGGATGAAAGGGATTGAGCCAAACTACTTCGCCACCTGCACCGATTGATGTTTGGCTGCCGTCCTGTTTTTGTGTCAGCCAATCGGGATGATTTAAGGCTAATTCTGAGGTGGGAGGAGCCATGAAACCAAACTCAAACCAAGGAATTACTAGCAGGCCTTGGCGGTGAGATTGAGCGATTAAATCGGCGATCGTATCTTGTCCGTCTAACCCTCTGTAAACAAAGGGTTGAATGTCTTTTTGCTGCGCTACATTGCTGGGATACATTGCATAGCCAGAATTCCAGACTACGGGATAGATTGTGTTAAAATTTAACCGTTTTAGTTTGCTGACAGCATCTCCTAGTTTGCGACGATCTCTGAGGATGTCTTTGTCGTTTGTCGTCATCCAAACGCCGCGAATTTCCTGGCGGGGTTCCTGGGCGATCGCCGGAATGAAGTTGTTCGCCAGCAATACTATAATGAATGAGAGGGCAAACAGAAGCGGGAAAAGAGTTTTAATCGATCGCTGCCAACGGCGCGGAATGATGCGTAATGTCATAGTTTTGAATGGTGAGTTAGCTATTGAAACACACCCTGGCATAATTTGGTGATAAAATTTGCTCGCTCTACAGTCTACAGCCATTTGCGCTGAATGTGGAATCGGTTAACTGAAATGGGTGAATTGATGTGCTGCGATCGCAACTGAGCCAAGTATAATCTGCGATACAGAGGGTAGGTGACAGGATTCTGTCTAACTGCTGGGAAATCATTAATTACGCACTGCCAGCTTTCCTTACCGGACAGTGCGGCCCCAGGAGTGCGAGTGCTGTACAATATTGGTGCTGGAACATCTCGATCGAACATCTGTAATTGTGAAACATTTAGTGTTAATTGGCGGCGGTCACAGTCATGCTATCGTATTAAAAATGTTCGGTATCAACCCGCTGCCCGGTGTGCGTTTGACTCTGATTAGCGACGTGCTGCACGCGCCTTATTCCGGGATGCTGCCGGGACACGTTGCCGGGTTTTACGATTATGATGAATGTCACATTGATTTGCGATCGCTCGCGGAATTTGCCGGGTGTCAAATATTGGTCGATCGGGCGATCGCGATCGACCTTAACAAAAATTTAGTTATTTGTCAAACTTGTCCTCCGATTAATTTTGATGTGCTTTCTGTGGATATCGGCAGCACTCCTGCGACTTTATCTGTACCGGGTGCGGCAGAATATGCAATTGCAGCTAAACCCGTACCGGAGTTTTTATCTAGCTGGAATCAGTTAATTTCCGAAAGGCAAAACTCTCTCCAAAAACTGCTGCGGATAGCCATTGTCGGCGGCGGTGCCGGCGGCGTAGAATTAGCATTAAATATGCAATCTCGATTGGGGAAGGAAGAAGGGTTCGGCAACAGATTGTGTAACGGATTTAACGGATGGATATTAAGGTACAGCGAAAGACGTAAGAGAGAAAAGGGAAGGGGGAAGAAAGAAGAAGAATTAGAAATTCATTTGTTTCACAGCGGTGCGGAATTGATGCAGGGACACAATCAGCGGGTGCGTCGCCGCCTTCAAGAAATTCTCATAAGTCGCGGCATTCAATTGCATTTAAAGGAAAAAGTTTGTGCTGTAAAAAAAATCGAGAGGGAAACCAATCCTCAATTCCCTACCAATTACCAAATTTCCTGTAAATCCGGTTTAAAATTAGAGTGCGATCGCATATTTTGGGTGACACAAGCATCGGCAGCCAATTGGATAAGAGAATCCGGTTTAGCAGCCGACTCAAACGGCTTTATGCAAGTCAACGATTGCCTGCAATCAGTCTCTCACCCCAACGTATTTGGGGCTGGCGATATCGCTGCGATGGTTAATTATCCGCGCCCCAAAGCAGGCGTTTTTGCCGTGCGTCAGGGCAAACCGCTGTTTGAGAATTTGCAGCAGTTTTTATTAGAAAAACCGCTGAAACCCTTTGCACCGCAGGAACAGTACCTAGGGTTAATTGGTACTGGGAATAAAAGGGCGATCGCATCTCGCGGCAATTTCATGTGGGAATCACGGTTGTTGTGGTATTGGAAAGATTGGATCGATCGCCAATTTATGCAAAAATTTAGCAATCTGCCCAAAACCCGCCATACCAAATAGCAATACATTCAAATATTCTCCTCTGTTCCTCTGCGTTCTCTGCGTCCTCTGCGGTAAAGAAAAAAAGTATTATTCAAAAACCCTTTAAGCTTGCTATAGTAATATCAGAAGTCAGAAAAACTAACTATGTTCAGAAAAATTGGATTTGGGCTGCTTTGGATTGCATTTATCACCTACGCCTTTGTATTTGCACCACCCGACAGCCCTGAAAAAACCATCACACTAATTACCAATATTTCCACAGGCAAAATAGCAGACATCAACCCTTTAATTGTAGCGTTATTCAACCTCATGGGAGTCTGGCCGCTCATCTACAGTTGCGTCTTATTTGCTGACGGCAGGGGCCAGAAAATACCTGCATGGTTATTTGCCACTTTATCCTTTGGCGTCGGCGCCGTTGCCTTGCTGCCTTATTTAGCCCTGCGCGAACCTAATCCAGAATTTGCCGATCATAAAAATATCTTTTTAAAGATATTAGACTCCCGTTTTACTGGAATTTTCTTAACATTAGCTGCGGTTGGTTTAGTTGCCTTTGGCTTGACAAACGGCGATTGGTCTGATTTTATTCAGCAGTGGCAAACCAGCCGTTTTATCCACGTAATGAGTTTAGATTTTTGTATGCTTTGCCTACTATTTCCTGCCTTATTAGGAGACGATATGGCGCGCCGAGGAATGCAGAACTCTACAGCATTTTGGGCAGTAACATTAGTGCCGCTGTTCGGGCCGTTGGCTTATCTTTGCACGCGCAAACCGCTGCCGGAAACTAATACTAAAACTGTTACAAATTAGACAGCAGTGCTGGTAATTTTCAGTTTAATCTATGGATCATCCATCACAAGTAATCAGAGAAGAAACAGGCAAGATGCCTGTTTCACAATAAGTAAGTTTTATTGTGGGGAGTAGGGTTGGGCTTATAGCCCGCCCATGAAACACTGATTACAAATAGTGCCAAATCTGAGTATGAATGTAAATAATTATCTCCCAGTCTCTAGCAAATGAAAAAATTTCCTATTGTTGGCATCACAACATACAACCGCTGTCCAGCAGGCGAATATCGCTTAAATGGAACTTATATTGATGCAGTTCAGGCGGCTGGTGGCATTCCGATTTTACTGCCTCCCAATCAATTAGATCCGGCTAGTATTTTGGATGCAGTAGATGGTTTGATTTTTTCCGGGGGCGGAGATATCAACCCAGAACTTTATGGCGGTTATGTCGATCGCACAGTTTACTCGGTTAATGCAGAACGCGACAATTTTGAATTAAGCTTAGCAAAGCTAGCTTTGAAGGCTGACATACCTGTGTTGGGGATTTGCCGGGGAATGCAAATGTTGAACGTAGCCAGCGGCGGCAGTTTGGTGATTCACGTACCGGATGCTTACGGAGACGAGGTTAATCACGGATCGGGAATTCCCCCGCGCGCGATCGAGCATACCATTGAAATTGAACCCAACAGTCGGCTAGCAAAAATTATGGGAAAAACTTCAACAACAGTTGTTTCCTGGCATCATCAAGCAGTGCGAAAGGTAACATCCGATTGGCGAATTGTAGCCGATGCACCTGACACTTTGGTAGAAGCAATGGAGCACTGCTATCACCCTTGGATGATAGCAATTCAATGGCACCCAGAAATGTCGCCAAACTGTTCGGTAAACTCTCGAATTTTTCAGGCTTTCGTAGAAGCAGCAGCTTCAAGATTTATGAATTCTACCAAGTCAGAATCCCAAGCAATTCCTACATTTTTGTAGTCACTTATTCTTGATAGTCAGTATCTATTTCAATATCCAGGGTATCTTCATCTATTCTGACATACAGAACATTCGGGCGACAGCAAACCTGACAATCTTCGATATAAGATTGCTCCATACCACCGCTGATATCAACAAAAGTTGTACTCGGTTCGCCGCAGAAAGCACAGTAATATTCAGCCGTTGTTTGCATTTTTCTCGCACTCTCTTTTTGTGACTTCGTGGCGGTAGCGAAACATATCTGTTAACCGCATTTCCACCCACCAACCTAACAGCAAATCGACAATCGGGCCGCCGGGAATCGAAAATGCGTTAGCGAAGCCCTCGAAGAGGATCGCATCTGTCAATCTAGTCTTGCCATTTTCTGCTGTAAACTCGTGTCGGTGAACCCAACGTGCCATTGGCCCCTCAGTTTGTTCATCAACAAACAACCGATATTGTTCGCACTCAGTGTGAGTCGCCACCCATTTTACAGGAATCGGCCCCAATAACAGGCGAAATTCTGATACAGCACCCACATCGAGTCCCCCTTCGTGGCGAATGATTTTCACCGGTTGCCAAGGCGGAGTCAAAAGTTGCAGAATGTCGGGCCTTTCGTGAAAGTTCCAGACTGTTTCAACAGTTGCATTAATTAGGGATGAATATCGAAAATTAGGCATTTTGTAGATTAAGTTAAACAGTTATTTGCGATCGCGTTTCAGCATTTGCAGTATTATCCTCTGTATCAGTACAAACAGCAACAGTTAGTCTCAATCCCAAAGCATTCAGCCAAGTTCCCAGATTATAAATCGCATCACTTCCTTGCTGCGACAGCAATTCATCCAGTTTTTTTAAGTGCAATTCATATTGTTCAGGAGTCATTTTTGGTTGACCCAAAGCTTCTGCTACATCGCTGAGAGCTCGTTTTAGCAGTTCAGGTTCCGGCTCTTCCTCCTCTAATGTCGCCGTTATATAGGCGGCTGACAATGCCGGGTTTTTTCTCAGAGATTCAATCAAAAACGGATGATAAGGTAGGCTTTTAGGCATTGTCTTAACTCCTATAATCTGTCCAGTATTCTTTAGCTTGGCGGATATCTCTGTCTTGAGTGCTTTTATCGCCTCCGCAGATGAGAATCACAATTGTTATTCCTATTTGTCCAAAATAGATGCGGTAGCCAGGCCCATAATTGATTTTGAGTTCGCATACGCCTTCCCCCACGGATCGATAATCTCCTAAATTACCATCAGCAATTCGGTTAAGCCTAGATATAATCTTGGCTTGAGCATTGATATCTCTCAGCGAATCAAACCACTGATCGAAAGGCACTTTGTTATCTGGCGTCGTATAACGCTGAATTTCTCTCGGTTGGACTTCGGGCATAATTATATTATAGTGCGTCACTCATCCCAGTATCCTGGCAATTAATTATACTCAAGAAATGCCACAGGGGAAAGATGGAAAAACTTAGCTAACTTTTGAATTTGACTCGCCGTCAGTTCCCGCTTTCCCTTCATCACCTCAGATACCCAAGACTCGGATTCAAAAATATCAACCAAATCTTTTTCTTGAATATTGTCTTCAACCATCAATGCTTTCAGTAGTGCGATACCTTTCAAAACTGGCATTGGCTCATGTTTTTGTTCGTAATCATAAACAAGAGTACCCAACACGTTTAAGTAATCCCGATCGTCCTGCGTGAGATTTCTCCGACTCACAATAGAATCAATCCGATTTTGTGTAGCGATTAACTCAGCTTCACAAGTAATGGGACGCGGTGGAAAAGTTGTGATTATCTCAATATAGTAGCTACTAGGAGTTTTTAAACCAGTCGTCATTTTTCCAGTTCTCCTTATTATATTCTGCATGAGTTAAAACACAGCGGACAAACACTATCTGGTATTCATAATCGATAAAAGCAATTAACCGATAGTTATTGCCACCAATATTAAATACCGTAAAGCTACCTACTAAGTCAGCCGAAGGAAATACTTTACGAATATCTACTAAACTTTGCCATTCAGCATCACAGCTACGCTGATACCATAGCAACAGACTTGTTTCAGCATTGGGGTGTGTTTCCCAAAATTCTTTTAGTCGTTTTCGGCTAATGACACGCATGAGGCTATTATAATCTAATTTACTAAACGCGACTTAGTGAATTCTCACATTCTTGATTTGGCTGTCGTGTTGTATGACTCATCGCCTCAGCCAAATGCTTCTTCAAAGTCGCCTCCGGTAGCGGTCCTTTTAAATGACTCCAAGGCAAAACCTGCTCCAATTCCCACTCTTGAAAAACATAAAAATTCATCTCCGGCAACTGTCCCCGCAACTCCTTAAACGCCCGCCGATAACTGCCCAAAGTATCGCCGTAATGCCGCACTAATTCCAACAGCCGAGACAACCGCCGATCGCCCTTTGACAACAACCCCTGAATCACCGACCAGTTATAGCTTTCAGGTCTAAATTCTAAACCCAACTTCCGCAATTCTTTATCTAAAAACTTCAGCCTCTTCTCCGCATCTTTATTCACTCCAAACCACTGAAAAGGAGTGTGAGATTTCGGGACAAAAGTGCTGCATCCCAGAGTCAACCGCAAACCGGGAACAGCTTTTCTAATCGCCCGCATCATCGCCACCGTCTCCTCTAAATCCTCCATTTCTTCGCCGGGAATTCCCGCCATCCCGTAAAGTTTAATTCCCTTTAATCCGCCAGCCTTAGCATTGATAGCAGCTTGAATAATTTCGTCATTTGTGAGTTTTTTGTTAACGATTTTGCGGAGGCGATCGCTCCCGCTTTCCACCGCAATCGTCACAGATTTGCTGTCTCTGTTTGTCAATATTTCGGCTAGCTTAACTGTCACAGTATTCGTCCTTACCGAAGAAAGACTCAACCGCACGCCGTCGTATTTCGGATGATTCAAATGATCCAGCAACGCTTCAAATTCCGGGTGCTGAGTCACCGAAGCACCCAACAAACCCAAACGATTAGTCACAGCTAAACCCCGATCGATCGCCGGAATTAACGAATCCTCCAAACTCGCAGTTCTAAACGGCAAAGTCAGATAACTTGCCAAACAAAAACGGCACATTTCTGGACAACTACGAACCACTTCCACCATGTAAATATTTTCCCAAGCAGCTTTTTCTGTCACCACAGTGGAAGCAGATAAAGTATTGCCGCGGTACGTCTGTTTTTCAACCATACTGGGAATTCCCGAATCGACAGGATGAATCGATTTAATCCCCTCAGCCGCATCCAGATAAGTTACTTCGTACAAACTGGGGACGTAAACTCCCGGAACTTGGGCTAAATGCCGCAATTTAGTTTGTCTGTCGGCGCTACGGACTTCTTTACAAGCATCAATAAAATTGTCTATGAGATGTTCGCCATCTCCCAGCAAAATCACATCAAAAAAATCGGCAAAAGGTTCTGGATTAGCCGTGAAAACCGGGCCACCTCCGAATACTATCGGATGATTATCAGTTCGTTTTGACGCCCAAATCGGAATTTCGAGAGATTCCAATAAATTTAGAATATTTACATAGTCTAGTTCCCAAGAAAGCGAAAATCCCAGTAATTCTGGATTTCGGGGAAGTTGTTCGCTGATATCAGTAAATAAACGACCCACTTCAATATCCGATCGCACAGCCAAAGTGGCCCACACTATCTGATAGCCGAGACTGGTAATACCCACCGTGTACTCGTTGGGAAAAGCAAAAATAGTCGGGATAGCATCAGCATCGGGGGTTGCTGGGGCAAATAGTAAGCGTTCTTGGGCAAATGGATTAGGATTCATCCGATTTTAGATTTTAGATTTTAGATTTTAGATTAAGCTGTTGTGCATTTAAATAGAATGTCAAAAAACAATCTAATTCTTGTGGGGTGGGCCGTCTAGCCCGCCCTGA
>NZ_JAUBTG010000066.1:0-30635 GCF_036702395.1 Microcoleus sp. D3_18_C2
AAACAATTAACAAAAGTTGATAATTAATTAAAGCCGTCAAGCTTATGACGGGGCTTTAGACCCAATTTCTTGGTAAAGGGCGTTGTGGAGAAAAAATATCGAAAAAAACATCCTAGCTGCTTTTCTTAAAAAACAGCTAGGATGTTTTAATGACAAGCTATTTCAGGACTTTAGCCTGCTGTTGCCAAAGCTCGATTTTTAGTTTTGCCGATCGCCAAACATTTTTTAACAGCAGCAATTACATCTTCCACATCTGCATCTGTTAATTTTGCCGAAATCGGCAAGCTAATTGTATGCAGTCCGATGTAGCTAGCATTGGGATAGTCTTCCGGCTGCCATCCAAACATTTCTTGATAGATAGGATGTTCTGGCATACTCATGTAATGTACGCCGACACCGATATTTTCAGCATTCATAGCGTTGAGAAACTCGTCGCGGCTGATTCCTGTTTTGGCTTCATCTACCAGAATGGTGTACAGGTGATAAGCATGAATGGTATCCGGTTCGGGCTTCGCTGGCAAAGTAATCGGCAAATCCGCAAATGCTTCGTTGTAGCGCTGCCAAATCTGCTCCCGCCGCTGCCAATAAGGAGCAACTCGTTTCATTTGATGAATGCCGATCGCAGCTTGCAGATCCATCATATTGTATTTAAAACCGACCTCCACCACTTGGTAGTGCTTGTAACCCGAGTCTCCGAAGCGCTTCCAAGCATCTTTGCTCATACCGTGCAGCGCTAAAATTTTGAGCCTGTCGGCGTATTCTTGACTGCTGACGATAATCATTCCTCCTTCGCCTGTCGTAATGTTTTTGGTGACATAAAAGCTGAAGCATCCGAAGTCGCCAAATGTGCCTGCTTTCCGCCCCTTGTACTCTGTTTCGATCGCGTGAGCACAATCTTCAATTAACTTCAAGTTGTGACGGCTAGCAATCTCGCAAAGCGCATCCATATCGCAGGGACGACCTGCGAAGTGAACTGGCAAAATTGCTTTAGTTTTTGAAGTTATTTTAGCTTCGACTTGAGCCGGGTCAATATTCATTGTCACCGGATCTACATCCGCCAGTACCGGCGTTGCCCCTGCGTGGATGATCGCATTAACTGTAGCGCAAAAAGTCATCGGAGTAGTAATAACTTCATCCCCCGGTTCTAACGAAGCAGCGAGGATGCTCAAGTGCAGTGCCGCCGTACAGGAATTGACTGAAATCGCGTACTGGGAACCCTTGTAAGCTTTGAAGTCATTTTCAAAACTCATAACTTTAGGGCCTGTACCCAGCCAACCTGTTTTCATGGTTGACACCACTTCTTGAATTTCGGCATCTTCGATCGCCGGGGCGCCGAAAACCAAAAAACGGTCTTTTGAACGAATAGGAGTGTTGTTCATGTTGCTAGTCTTACCCAGTAAGTAAAGTTAATCAAATGGAAGTGTTAATGAAGGCGGTATCAGCGTTTCTTATTTATTTTTCTAGCTCCATCTTGTTTGCTAATACCTTGTGTAATGGCATCTTTTGTATAACAAGCTTAGTAATGACCAGCCGTTTTTCCGCAAGCGCCTGAGTATGACAGAATTCATCTATTTTAAGATAGAGAATCTGCAATGTCCAGTAGATCGTATTTCAGTTTATGAGCGATACACAAGCTCTCGCCTGCATTTTGTGTTTTAAATACTTTATTCAAAAAAAACACGGGTACTTCTCGCTTAACTTTTCGTAAACTGTCGAACATCTATCCCGATCTAGATTAGACAGCGAAGTTATCTAATTTTTGATTTTTGATTTTAGAATTAAGAATGACTGATTCCCGTCTGGTTTGGAGCTTGCCTGGAGTTAGATTTTTTTGTAGTGGTGTAAAAAGTAGGCAAATTTTGCACAAAAAAAATGTAACTTTCCTGTTATTGATGCAGGTTCAGCAACATTCTGCGATCGATCAAAGCAATCAACCGTCCTCGACCAAATCCACTACAATCTAGGCAGACGAATCTTGTTCAAAACGTCTTGCAGCCGTTCTGACACGCCGCCCAATTGTTCTGACAAAGCTACAAGTTTGCCGTAAGCTTCAACTAAACGATCGCCCTCAACATAAACTTCTGGAGTAGGATAATTTTTCATCGCTTCCAGCAGTGTAATCTCGTTATCATTAGTTGCAGACAGCACCAAGGCAGATCTCAAAGCTTCTCGATTTGCATTCCCAGAAGGAGTGCGAATTACCTCACCCACTTCATCGAGGATTATTTCCCCAACCTTGCTGTTAAGCGTCCGATCCAAAAAGCTTTGACTGACTTTCACCGGTCTCGTCAGACTGTTGCGAACGGATTCCGGGTCTTTTTTTGCTTTTCCCAGCAGCATTTCTAAGCCGGGCGACATTTTTCCAGTTTCTACAAAAATTTCTAATTCGCTGACTGGTAAAGTCATTCGGATCGCACTGTATTTGAGCACTACCTTTTCGGCAGCCACAGCAGCATTACTGTAAAATACAATTCCCGCGCCTGCTGCTAAAAATAACGTCCACCGCTTTTTGAAAAATGCTCGACCCATACTCAAATCTCCCAACATCTTTTTCTACTTCGACTTTGACACATCTTATTAGTTACTGTACAGGCTCAGGTATTCGGGAAATGCCACATTATTCGATCGCCCCAACACTTATACCATTTTAGATTTTAGATTTTAGATTTTAGATTTTAGAACTGCGAATGACTGATCGTCGTGGTTTCGAGTATGGGCCTAGAGTTGCATGATTTTTGGGAACTGGTATTACCGATACCGGATGCTAGGCAAAAAACTCTGTTCAGGACGCTGCTACGGGCCTCTGTGTGGGGGATGCAAACCCTACTGATTCTCTCGCTCTATCTCTCGATCCTAGCAAAATGCCTAACGCCAGCTCTTCTATCAGTGAAGGCTGGCGCTGGGCTTAAATTTATTTTATATATTTAGGGTCTTTATGAAAGCTGACCCCAATTGAACGAGTTACAAGCGGTTTATGATTAGGGCCTTTAAATTTGCTGACCCCAATTGAACCCACATTCTTATAATTACAGGGATCGCTGGAAAACCACGATTTCATAATAATTTCTTTATATTTATAACTTTTTCTTGCCTAAGATAAATTTTTGTCTCGATTTGTACATTTTTGTTACTTGGACTTCGGGGAGCGGCCCTCGGCCCGCTGCTCCCAGCGAAACAGGAACACCATCAGGGCCACCACTCCGACTTGGAGGGCAAAATTGGGCAAAGCAGAGCCAATTTCGCGGCCAGAGGCAATTTTAGCGAGGAAAACCAAGCCGCCGATAAAGCCCGAAGCGCCACAAGCTACATAGACAAACTGTCGCAGAGGCCGGTAGGGAGTGGCCATTTCTGCGGTTAAACGCTCGTATTGTTGGCGGCTGAGGTTGCGCGGGTTTTTTGGGATGTTTGTGCGATCGTCCGAATTTGGAGCTGGCATAGATTTAGAAAATAAGTAAATTAGGATTGGGCCACAAAAACCCGGTTTCTACCAGAAATCCTCTGGCTGAGGTCGCCAATACGGTCGCAAAACCAGGTTTTTGGTCATGTGGGCGCAAGTCAAGCGAATATTAGACTACAACAAATATCTCACAACTGCCGAAACAAATCACCGCTGAAGCAAAAGCACAACTGTTTGCAAACAGCCAATAAAAACACCCAAAATGCCTCCTAAATTTACAATTCCCTGCAACTCGCTTTTGACAATTCCCTGAATTGCTAACTCCAACTCTTCAGGAGAAGTACCTTTGACTCGATCGACAATCACCTGGTCAATATTCAAAATTGGGATAGCCTGAGCTACAATATTTTCTAAATCCCGCTCTAGATAGCGCTCTAAAACCAAAGCCAGTTCTTTGCTGACAATTCCCAGGGAAGCGCTCATCACCGCTGAAGTTTGCAAGCGATTGAGAATCAACCGCGAAATATTTTCCCAGTCAATAGATTTACTCAACCCCTCAAGTACATCTGTACCCCGCTGCTGAACATAGCTGCGAACACTGTCGCGCATAGTTTTTCGCAACTGTCTCACAGTCGAAACCGGTAAATTTTGCATCGACAAATTTTGCAGCCATTCCTGAATTCGCCCGCGAATTCCCAAAGAAATAGTTAACTCTGCTAAGCGCTGATTTGTCGCTTCTCTGTCATCCAGACAAAAAGTCCGCAGCCGAGTTAAAGTGTTCCGCAAACCAAACAAATTTGCTACTACCCAATAAGTGCCGCTGGTTTTTTCTCGAAACCCTTCATCGATGATCGAAATATTGCGATCCGTCAAAAAGTCAATTAAAGCCTGCCGCAGCACTTCCGGTGGTATTACTACCTGCAACAACCACTCAGCAAGCTGAGCAGCCTGAGCTTCCGTTAGCTGAATCTCCAGCAAAACTTGGTCAAAAATTTGATTAAGCTGAGCTTCTAAAAAATCTTCCCGGCGCGCCAAAACTTTGAGAATTCGCGGCACAGATTCCCCCAGCAAATCTCGCAGAATGTTAGCGAGAATTTTAGCCGTTTTTTGCTCTGCGTCTGCTTTTACCTGATCGAGCGCCAACTGTAACAACCAGAGAATCACCGACTGCATCCGCTCGGTTTGCAGGAGGCGGCGCGCCAAGTTTTGCAGTTCCTGTGGCGTCAGCAGCGAACCCATAATTGTGTCGGAAATTCGCTTTGCTAAACGCTCTTGGTTGCGGGGGATCAAGCCTGGAGTGAAAGGCAACTTCCGCCCTTTGATGTAAATAGCTCGATAGGGACGGAACAGCATTTTGATAGCTATATCGTTAGTGAAATAGCCAATAATTCCTCCCACTACAGGTGGGGCCAACAACAGCCAAATGTCAGACGGATTCATAAGATTTTAGATTTTAGATTTTAGATTTTAGATTTACTCCACAGATGAATCTGGGGGGTTGAACCTTGGTCTAAAATTTTGATCTGGGGTATTCGATCGACCGAAACTGCAACCACTTTTAATTTTCAATTGCTTTGACTAATACCAATACTCCCATCATAGCTCCAGCAATGGGGTAGTGGGTGGCGGCGGCAAATCCGGCTTTGTTGGCGATCGCGACTTGTTGCTGGCCGATCGGGAATTTTTCTAAACTAGGATTAATGTAGGCATATTCTTGAGTCATGCCAAATTGCTGAGCAATGGGCACTACAAGAGTGTCTAGATAAAACTGCTGAAAGCTCCGCATTAGGGAATTGCTGGGGCGGTGGAGGTCGAGAATAGCTGCTTTGGCACCGGGTTTGAGCACGCGGTGCAATTCCTGAAGACTGCGGGGGATGTCAGTCACGTTACGCAGCCCGTAACCCATTGTGGCGCAGTCGAAGTAATTGTCAGCAAAAGGCAAGTCTAGGGCGTCAGCTTCTACCCAGGAAATGGGACTAGCAGGGGTGAGAAAAGGTCGATCTCGCCTAGCAGCCACGGCCAATTGTTCGGCGGAAAAATCTACTCCAAATACGCAACCAGTCGGCCCTGCTTGTTTGGCCAGCAACAAAGCTAGATCCCCGCTACCGCAGCACAAGTCTAAACAAGTATTTCCGGGGCCCGCACTGCTCCATTTCACCGCCATTTGCTTCCAAATCCGGTGTTGCCCAAAGCTCAACCAGTCGTTCAATTGGTTGTAAACAGGTGCAATTCGATTAAATATAGTTTTAATTTGTTCTGCGTTATTAGTCATTAGTTATTAGTTGTTAGTCATTGGTCATTAGTCATTAGCCATTAATCATTGGTCATTGGTGATTTATCAGCAGGAAAAAATAATTAATTCGTGCATTCATGTCATGCTGTCGCCAGTCATTAATGCTTTTTTATTTGTTAGCTATCCGCGAGATTTTGTCTTGAATCCTTCGTTGGCTCTTATTTTAAACTCAAGACAGAGAGCCGACTAATAACTAATGACTGACAACTAATGACTGACGATCCCGCCCAAAAACAGGTACAAGCTCCCGACAATCGTCGTGGAAATTCAAAAATTTTAGACTTTTGTTCAAGCTCCAAGATTCACTGCGCTGCAAGTAAATCTAAAATCTAAAATCTAAAATCTAAAATCTAAAATCGATTGACTGATGACTAATGACCCTGAAAACTCGTCAATACCAAAGCAACTTCTTGAGCGGCGAGGTGAACGGTTGTGAGTTCGTCGGGGCGCAGGGAACAAGGTTGTTTCCACTGCATGGAAATTAGGGCGATCGATCGACCTTTGTGACTAACCGGGATGCTCAGGTGAGCTTGAATGCCGGATTTCTGATAGTGCGGCAGACTCGCTAGGTTGGTGTCGAGTCCAATATTCACAACACCCTGAATAGTTTGAGAGGTAATTGCTTCTCGAACCAGAGGGTCATCCGCCAGCCAATTTTCCACAGTTGAACCCGTGGTGTGACAGCCTTGGACTGGGATTAAAACATTTCCTTCCACCAGTTGCAAAATGCAAAAGTCCGCCAAAAAATTATCACTTATAGCAGTAGCAATTGGATCTAAACTTGCTTCCAAACTCGGATAATCCACAGCCGTTTGCATGATTGTTGCTAACAGTTGTATTTGATTTTGAGCGCGATCCAATTCCTCAGTCCGCTGCTTGAGAATTTCATAAGTCTCGGCTGCCTTTTGCACCACCATTTTCAGTTCGTTCGGGTCCCAAGGCTTGGTGATATACTTATAAACCTGTCCTGAGTTAATCGCATCCACCAAGTCTTCAATGTCCGTAAAACCAGTCAAGATAATTCTGACCGTATTCGGAAACTGGGGCACGGTTTTGCTCAAAAACTCCGTTCCCTTCATTTCGGGCATCCGCTGGTCGGAAATGATTACGGCGACCTCGCCTTCGATGCCGAGGACTTCCAAGGCGCGAATTCCGCTCTCAGCTTTGAGAACGTTAAAATCTCGTCGGAAAGTGCGGTAGAGTAAATCCAGATTGTCTGGTTCGTCGTCTACTACCAGCATTTTGGGCTTTTTCGGTCTGTGTAGGGTCATGAGCTGGCGTTTAATTTGATCTAGCTCTGAAATGGCATTATCCATAACAATACGATAAACTCCCCTTTGTACATTTAGGCGAGCAACTATTCTTTGACACTCCCCACGCATAGAATGCGGGGGATTCTTCTCTCAAAGGCTCGACTCTAGACCGATATTACTATCGATCCCCGATAGAACGCCTCCAGAAGCAGTTTTACTCACGGGCTGCCCGACCGCAAGAATACCTCTGTCTCTAATTACTTGTGCTGCTGCTGTATCGCGATGAGTGGTGTACCCGCACGAATGACAACTATGGATTCTGACATCCAAGGTTTTCTTACCAGTATGGGTTCCACATTGGGGGCAAATTTGACTCGTATAGTTTTTATCAACACGAGCAAAATACACCCCGCGCTTCCAACACACATGAGACAGAATCGAGAAGAATTGACCATAGGCTGCATCGAGACTATGTTTACCGAACATCCCCTTTGCCCAAGCCTTAAAATTGATATCCTCAATGAATATCATTCCTGCTTGGTCACATAACCTATGAGCTAATTTATAGTGCCAATCCTTTCTGGTATCACTGATTTTTTGATGAATTCTAGCAATCTTTTTCTGGAGAGCAAGCCAATTCTTAGACCCTTTTCTTTGATGCTTTAATCTTCGCTGCAGTGATTTCAACTCGCGGTGAAGTGCCTGAAAAAATCTCGGTCTGTTGACTAATTCTCCATCTGAAGTTGCGAGGTATTTGTCAAGCCCAATATCTACCCCTAATGGATGTCCTGACGGTGGGCGAGCGGGCAGGTTGACTGCTAACTGGTAGGTCAGCATGACAAAATATCCTGATGCCCTTTTAACTACTCTAATTTGCTTGAGTATAAAACCCTCTGGTGTGGGTCTAGACATTTTCATCCTTACCCACCCAATCTTAGGCAGATTAACCTTTCCATTCTCCACTGCTGCATCCTTAACAGCCGGGAAAACAAACGATCGCATCCGTTTTTTGAAGCGAGGAAACCCATGCCCTCTATCCCACATTGCCACAAATGCCGACTCTAAAACCTTTAAAGTTTGCTGCAATACTTGCGAATGAGGGGTCTTTAATTCGGGACAATGCTTCTTAGCTTCTGCCAAACCTTTGCACTGACTAGCATAGGTTGGTCTAGGAGTATCCGGTGAGATAATATACTCACCAACTATCGAACAAGCATTAACAGAAGACTTACGAGAATTCACCCAATCTTTCCGTTCTCGCAAGGCATAGTTATAAACCTGACGACAAACAGACAACCAAATCTCAAATATTTGAACTTGAGATTTGGTTGGACGTAGTTTGTACTCGTGAGTTACTGTTAGCATGATATAATCATATCATGCTTTTAGAAATCAACCAGGATTTTTCTAAGACTGTAGGTAGCCGCCTCCGCTGCCGAGTTCATCCCCACGCCTGAAGTCGGGGGCTTTCCTCTCGTTTTCCGGTAACAATAGTCTCATAACTCACTTACTATTAATCTATCGCTCTGCCGCGACACGAGCCTTGCCGGTATCCAATTACACATAACTTAGCCTGAGTTTTTGATTCAATTATGACTGATACACCGCAAGATTCCTCCCCTCCTGCATCTGCATCCTCCACAAATGCTGTGGATGCTGAAAAGTTAATTCGATCGCTCCGCCGCAAAGAAGGTACTTGGGTAGAGTGGGGACAGGCCTGCACTGCACTGCTAAAAGCTGGCTACAACTCTCAAAGGATTTTTGAAGAAACGGGTTTTGAGCCAATTCAGCAAAATCAAGTAAGCGTCGCAGCCCAAGTTTACACCAGCATGGTAAATGCTGGGGCTTCAGAGGAAGTTCGATCGCACTTTTTGGGCAAAGGTAGCGATATCTTATACGAGTTTCGGATTCTCTCTCAAGTAGAGCGGGCCGGGGCGGCTGCTTTGATGCTAACCCACAACTTGGATGTTGACGATGCTCGCCAAGTTGCTAAAGCGATCAAGGAGTTTTCGCACTTCGGGAGTCTCCCCCAAGGGTTCACAGACACTCCCGGCGATGCTATGGCTTACCAATGCTGGCAATTAGCGAGACAGAAAAGCGATTTGCAAGAGCGATCGCGCTTAATTGCTCGCGGTTTAAAATTAGCTAGCAGCCAAACCGCTAGGGCGCAAATCGAGCAGTTGCTCGTCGATTTTACCGTAGTTGCGAGACGGGAAGCGCCCCGCTTGCCCGTCTACCGGCTGGATACCGAAGAACAATTGCCGCGCGTTGTCCCGGTTGTGGGCAAATTGCCGCTTTCTACGACAGATTTGCTGGCAGTGCCTTTGCCGGAGGAAATCGAGCCGTTCCGAATGGTAAAATTTTCTGGAGCAGGAGCTTGGGTGGCGATTCCCGGATGGCAGGTAATTTTGAACGCTGAAGATCCGGTGGCGGTTTTGGGAATGAGCGATAAATTGCCGGTACCGCTGCAAGGCAAAGTTGAAGAAGTTTTGATTATTGCCGATCGAGCTCAAAGACAGTGGGATGCTGACAGTTATTTCCTCGCAGATAACGCTGGCAATTTAGAATTGTACTGGTTTGAACAATCCCCGGATATTCCTATTTTGGGGCGAGTTGTTCTGGTGATGCGTCCCAAAAAGATTGTGGATGAAGACTATACCAAAGATGGATGGCAAATTGATGATTAGTGAGTTGACTGTTGACTGTTGATGGTTGTCAGTTGACGGTTGTCAGTTGTCGTTGGTTTTAAGAACGGTTTCTTCGGCTGTTCCCCAATACATAAATTTTATGTGGGTGGAATGACTAATGACTAATGACTAATGACTACTGACTACTGAGGCGGTTTCGGTTCTTGAATTTGCGGAACAGAATGCTGTTTCTTAAATCGATTAAAGCCGTAAACCGCAGCCCCAATTAACAGCAAATAAGGACTGTAAGCCAACAGCCAAATACCCAAAGCAAACAAACCGAGCGTCAATTCACCCACAGAATGAGTCGCTTTCCCCCAAGTTTCCTGCGCCCGCAAACCTAGAGAAGGTTCCTGAGTTTGTTGAGCCGATACTGCTGCTTCTAGAGTTAAGCTAATAGTTGAATAGGCTACTTGATTTCGCAAACTTTTTAACTGAGCGTCAATGCGTTCGATCGACTCCCGAATATTGCTCAACTCTTGAGCAGCTTTGAGTACATCGCCAACAGAACCCGATCGCTCCATAATTTTTAACACCATTTCCTCGGATTTGCGGAGATTCCGCAGTCTAGCCTCGCTGTCAACTAATTGAGTGGTAACATCCTCAGCCGTCAGAGAACGGTTCTCTACAGTTCCGAGTTTTGCCAAAGCATTTAAAGTAGTTTCTAAACGTTCTTGAGGCACCCGAATCTCCACAGACGCGGTTTGGCGGACACTCGAATCCGGCGGCTTCTGATTTTGGAAACCCAAGATATCGCCTTGCTGTTTTTCGACAATATTAGTAACAGATTTAGTGCTGGCGTCAATAGATTTGACAACTACACTGAGTTGGGCTTTTTTAATCAGTTGGGGACGGGTTGCGGTCGTTTCTGCTGCTTTTTTTGATGCACCAGAAGTTTGTGACCTTTGGGCTGCTGGATCGGGTGCTGGTGCCGATTGTGGAGCCGATTCGGCCACTTGGTTTTCACGGATGCTGGATGAACCTGCGCCGCCTGGAGCGCTGCTGGACGTTTGAGCTCCTCCGCAGCTAGGCAAAGCAATTGTGGAAGATAAAGTTAAGAATACCGCAACAGCAAAACGAGTTGTGCTGTTGTTGGCTGGGTTTGGGTTTGGCTTGTGGGGCGGGGAATTGATTTTGAGGTGAGTTTTCATTTGGGTGACTCCTCTAAAAAAGGCTTGGGTATTGAATTTTATGCTGGTTTTAATTTAAGCTCGAATAGATAGCGTTAGTTTAGCCGATACCGAAATGGAAACGGTAGAGGTTGCAGATTTTTTTATTTTTAACCGCAGATGAACGCAGATAAACGCGGATGTAATAATGACTGATGAATTTGATTCTGATTTTATGCGATCGACAACCAATATCGATCGCCCTGGCAACATTTCCTCTGGGTTAGACTCTGCGGCAGTTTTGCGAGAACAAGCTTGCCTTAAAATTCGCGAAAGCTTGCGTGCGGGGCAGCAAGACATGGCGGATTGGCAAGGCGGTCCCCTTGCTGTTTCGGCGGTTCCGGGGGCCGGGAAGTCTACGGGAATGGCTGCTGCGTCGGCAATTGCGATCGCCCGCAACGGGCTTCACAGCCGCCGCCAGTTAATTGTCGTCACATTTACGCGATCGGCTGCTGCTAATATTAAAGCTAAAATTCGGGAAAGATTGACAGAATTGTCTTTATCTCAAGGCGGTTTTGCGGTGCACACTTTGCACGGTTTAGCTTTGAATATTGCGATGCGCCATCCTGATTTGTCGGGTTTAAATTTAGAAAATTCAACCTTAGTTACTCCCACTCAAAGTCACCGATTAATTCGCACCTGTGTAGAACTTTGGATTGCGGAAAATCCCCGCAGATATCAAGTTTTGTTGGAAGGACAGCAATTCGACGGAGAGGAAACGGAGAGGCTGCGGCGACAATCGGTTTTGCGGACGGAAATTTTGCCGCAGGTAGCTAAAACTGTGATTCACGAGGCAAAATCTTCTGGTTTGTTTCCCGAACAGTTGTTAGAAATGAGCGCTCTTGATACTGGGGATGGTTATGAAATTTTAGCAGTAGCTGGGGGTTTATATCAAAAATATCAGGCTTTGTTGAGGAGTCGGGAATTCATCGATTATGACGAGATGATTTTAGCAGCTTTGCGGGTGTTGGAAAATCCGAAGGCGAGGGCGATCGAGCAAAAGCAAGTATTTGCCGTTTTTGAGGACGAAGCCCAAGATTCGACACCTTTGCAAACTCGGCTTTTGAAAACATTGGCGAGCGATCCAGAGCCTGCTAAATCACCTCCCAATTTTATCAGAGTTGGCGATCCAAATCAAGCGATTAATTCTACTTTCACTCCCGCCGATCCGATTTATTTTAACCAATTTTGTGATGAGTGCGAAGTAGAGAATAAGTTAGCGACAATGGACGGTGCCGGTCGCAGCACCCAAGTAATTATCGAGGCCGCTAACTTTATGTTGCAATGGGTAAATGGTTCGGAATTAGCGAAAAATGAAAAGCCTTTTCGCGACCAAACTATTAAGCCAGTACCCAGCGATGACCCGCAGCAAAATGCAAATCCGGCTCCGATTGGTCGAGGCTTAGAATTGCATACTCCGCGCGATATTTACCATACAGTTGAGTTGATTGGTAAGCGGGTAATTGAGTTAGTAGAAGAATTTTTACCAGCAGAGTTTGAATTTGGAATAAATGGCAAAAATATCGAATCAGGCGGTGAAGCGAGCGATGGGGAAAATAGTGCAAAATTGCCCTTAGAAAATCTGAAATCGATGGCTATTTTGGTGCGGGAAAATAAACAAGGTAAGTTTATCAAAGAAGTGCTAGAAAATCCTCAAAAACACGGATTAAGCTTTGATTTGCGTAAATACGGGATTAAAATTGAGGATGTGGGAGAACGCGACAGACATTCTCAAGTACCTTGGGAAATCTTAACACTGCTGCAATTTCTCGATCGCCCGCACTCTCCAGACTACCTGAAAGCAGCCTTAAAGATTTTGAGCGATCGACAACTCATCCCCAAACAAGACTACAATGCTTTTGCTACCAGCCCCGAACAATTCCTTTACCCAGGCCCCCTAGACCCCCAGCAGTCAGATCCCGTTCGCAAATGCCGCTATTTTTGCTGCGGTTTGCTGCAAGCTAGCTTAGAACTGCCGCCCTACCAAATCATTTCCTTCTTAGCCTTAGCGCTGCAATACGACCAAACAGAATTAGCCACCGCCGACAAATTAGCAGAACGAGTAGCAATCCAAACAGCCGGCAACAATTCAATGCGGAATATTTTGGGCGTACTTAGCGAAATTGTCAGTTCCGAAAGATTTGAACCTGTGGATGCAGACGACAAAATAGAAGAACGTTATACCAGCAAAGGTCAACTAACAATTATTACCATGCACAAAGCTAAAGGATTGGATTGGGATTGCGTATTTTTGCCGTTTCTGCACGAACAAACCATCCCCGGAAATTTGCGGGTTTTGCCGCAAACCCGATTTTTAGGAGATTTCACTTTAGCAGAGGTAGCGAGAGCACAAATTCGAGCAAGTTTGCACGGAAAATATCCTTTACCAAATCTAGGCGAAGCGTGGGAACAAGCAGGTTATTTGAAAACAGCAGAAGAGTTTCGACTGCTGTATGTGGCGATGACGCGAGCAAAAAGTTTGTTGTGGATGGCGGCGGAGAAAAAAGGGCCTTTTACGTGGAACAAACCAGAGAATTTACAGGAGCAAAAACCTTGTCCGGTAATGCCTGTCTTGAAGCAGAGATTTCCGAGTAATGCTATATAAAAGAAGTAAGAATTATATCATGTCCGGTCGATGACCCCAAATCATACCAATTTTAAAAAAGAATGCAACAGTATTCTTGTTCCCCCCGCAATGCAGCGGGGGGGCTAGGGGGGGTCGAAGAGTGTTGCACGATTTTAGAGAAATGGTATCAGGTAGGGGCGGGTTCACCAACAATATCTGCCAATAATTAACAATCTCAAAAACCCGCCCTGCCCGGATATTATGGTCAATCTATCGGACATGATATTAAGGATCGCGAATTAAATAACTTACAATTTTAATTGTTATTGTGGGATGGGCGTCCCGCCCGTCCAGAAAGGGCGGGCGGGACGCCCATCCCACAAGAACCATCACGCATTGTAAGTTATTTAATTCTCATTCCTCACCACTTTCCTGACATCGTACCCTTAAGTCTCAATTCTTCTCGACTAACTAGAGCTTCGTAGTAATCGGGTTTGATTTCGAGGGCGACTCCGTAAGAGCTAATGGCATCTTGAGTTCGCTGCAATTTTTGCAAAACGTCGCCCCGCTGCGCCCAAGCTTCCCAGTTGTCTGGCTTGAGTTGAATCACTTGGTCAAAAGCGACGAGTGCTTGGGAATACTTCTGCATTTCCCCTAGGATCAGACCTCGCTGCACCCAGCCTTGATAGTTGTCCGGCCAGACAGTAATTGCTCGATCGTATGATGCTAGAGCTTGTTCGTACTGCTGCAATTTTGACAAAGCGTTGCCGCGTTTCAACCAAGCTTCAAAATTGTCGGGCACGATTTTAATTACGCGATTGTAAGCTGCGACGGCTTCTTCGTAACGCTGCAATTTTTCCAGCGCTGCGCCTTGCTGCAACCCTACTTTTGATGTAATTTCTGCTTCTGAAGTCAGAGAGATTACTTTATCAAAACAGGCTATCGCTTCTTCGTATTGCTGCAATTTTTCCAAAGCTTCGCCTCGCAAGTTCCAAGCTTCTAGAAAGTTACCTTCAATTTGTAGGGCATTACTGTAAGCGATAATTGCCTCTTTGTAGCGTTCCAATCCTGCTAGCGCCATGCCTCTACCCAGCCAAGCTTCGGGAAAATTCGGATTAATTTGAATGGCTTGGTCAAAAGCAGCGATCGCCCCTTCAAAATCTCTCGATTCTGACAGTGTTTGACCGCGCCCGATCCATGCTTCGGGATACAAAGAATTAATTTGAATTGCCCGATCGAAACAAGCAATTGCCGCATCGGCCCACTGGTGTTTGAGGGCCATTCCTTTATAAAACCAAGCTTCGCAGTCGTTGGGCTGCATTTGCAGTACGCGATCGTAAGCTGTCACCGCTTCTGCGTATTTGTGCAATTTTGCTGAAGCAATGCCCCGATTGAACCAAGCCAGACTATTTTGCGGTTGCAGTTGAATGGCGCGATCGTAAGAAGTTACAGCTTCAGCGTAGCGTTCGGTTTTCATCAAAGCCAAACCTCGGTTCAGCCAAGCTTCCCAGTTAGTCGGGACGAGTTTCAGCGCGCGCTCAAAAGCCGCCACGGCTTCAGGATAGCGATCCGCTTGAACCAACACGTTGCCTTGCCGATACCACATGGCGGGCAAATTCGGATGAAGTTGGGTGGCTCTTTTGTAACAGGTTGCGGCTGCATCCCACTGCTGCAATTCCTCTAAAACTCTGCCTCGCTGATACCAAGCTTCGTGCTTTTCTGAATTGATTTGAATTGCCGTGTCGAAAGCCGCGATCGCTTCTGAGTGATTTTGCAAACTTAACAGCCCTGTGCCGCGCAGCATCCAAGCCCAGTATTCTTCGGGATTAATTGCTGTAGCTCGATCGGCGCAGGCTACGGTTTCTGCGTAGGAGTGCAGTTGTTTGTAAGCTTTGCCCAGATTCAGCCACGCCCGGGCCCAGTCCGGCTTAATTTGAACCGCTTTTCCGTAGCAAAGGACTGCCGCTTCGTACCTTCCCGATGCGTACAATCTATTGCCCCGATCGTAATCTGGAAATGCTGCAAAAATTCTTAAAATCGGCGGCAGCATAGCTGGCTGGGGGTTTGAGGAGTTTTCTGTAGCCGGAGTCGAGAGGTCTGGCATACGCCTTGCACATAAAAAATTTAGTGGGATAACAAGCTTGCGGTCTTATATAGCGGTTCTCAAGTAAGTGAGGTACGTAGTTGGGCTTTAGCCCTCCGATCGTGCTTATGCAGTAAGTGAGATAAGTGCCTAACAACTCCAATTACCAATTATCAGTCATACCTCATCTACCTGAGAAGAGCTATATATTAACTTATGCTTTTCTTAACTCGCTGCTGTTTTGAGACGAACTTAGCATATCAGGTCTGCTGCCACAAATTATGTTTACTTAACTGTAATGTATAAAATTATGCACCGCTCCCGCTTTGCGTATACCGCTGTAAAATACGGTCAGTCGATTTTCGATTTTCGATTTTCGATTGACCGAAAGCATCCAGGATACAAGCCCCCGGATTCATCCGTCCAGAAATAAAAAACCTGTATCCGATAAAGGAGCCCCCGAATTTATCCGTGGGGTCAATGCTTAAATCTAAAATCTAAAATCTAAAATCTAAAATCGATTGGCTCCACAGATGAATCTAGGAGCTTGAACCAGAGTCTAAAATTTTGATCTCTCCACTACGAGTGTCGGAAACTTGTAATAGCGAGCGAGACGCTCGCTCGCTATATCATCCAAATATATTATTTTGATGCAACCCTCCATGATATGAAAGCAAAAATGGGATGCTCCCAAGAAGGCAGTGTGTTAACTTTTATTACAACGGCTATACATCTTATTAGATAAGAGGTATCCTTGAGCTTGCTTATCGAGTTGCTCAGGATGGCAATGACTAGTAGTTGCTAGATATTACGCAATAAAAACGGCGTTGCTGATTTACGGTATGAAAGGCTAAATATGCCAGTCATAGAAACCAGTATCCACAAAGCTTCTGGATGTTAAACTTATTTTTTTTATACCCTAGACATCTCCGAAAACAATCAAAGCCTCTGTGTAGTTAAGTTCTAGGACGTAAATGTAATCCTCGTAAATTAGCTAGTGTGTACGATAAAACAAGACTTTGAGATATTTATTGTTGATAATTATGCCAAAATATTGAGTGAACTGTGTTAATTTTAATCTGACGCTTTCACCGCTTTTCCTAATGGTAATATTAAAGCTCCAATTCGCAACCTTACTATTCCACAAATCGTTAAAATTACTTGCTCATATTTTTGGGGATTCAACCTAAATCTTTCTTGTACAACTCGAAATATTTTGAGCGAGCGAATTCGATGTTCAACAAAGATTCTTTTAGCCGAAAATGCTTTGTTTTGTTCTTTTTGTTCAGTTGTTAATTCTCGATTTCTGGGTTTTTTAATGGGAGTTGTTATTAAATCTTCTCCAACGTAAGCTTTATCTCCCTTAAATCTCTGTTGAGGGTCAAACTCCGAGCGATATTCCCGGAATAAGGTTATATCGCTTTTAGGTCCAGGTTCCCCTGCCACAACATCAACTATATCTCTACCATCTGGCATGATAATTATTTGACTTTTGAATGTATGATTACTCTTCTTGCCTGAAAAGTATTTTTCTTGTTCATCCTTATCTCCAGGTCTCTCTCTGACTTGTTCGTAGGTATCTACTATTAATTCATATTCTGTGAGTATTTCCTTAACTATTGCATGGTCAGCAGCGTTTTTTTTTACTTGTTCCAGCAAGCTAGATGGTAGCAGTTCTCGCAGGTGCGGCAACCAATAGTTAAATGTATCATTAGCTGTAGACTCACTTACTCCAAACTGGATGCCCAGAAGTTGAAATGTTGTCATATGCCTCAGATAGACTAAGGTTAAAATTATTTGTTCGGGAAGAGATAGTTTCGGTTTCCGACCTCCTCCTCCAGCAATAATTCTCACTTTCTTTGCTTCTAGTAAAGCTTGTTTTTCATGATGTAATCCTTCGGCATTTTGGAGCAATTGTTGTAACTCTTCATAGGCCAGACCAATTAATCGCTGTGTTTGTTTAGGATTTTCTTCAATATGATTCAGGATGTCGCTCATCTTTCTGTGTAAAAAAAGGTCTCTTATGTTCTTTTACCACATAATGTTACTATTTTGGAGATGTCTCCTGATTAAGCAACGCCTAAAAACAAATAAATCGATAAATTAATTTATTTTATTGCAACACTTCTTTTTTTCAAAGAGCTAAAAGGAGTTGGTTTGGCAAACATCAAAATTAATTGGTGTTAGACGTTGATTTGGAAAATAAAGTTGAGGGAACAGTTTCATTATGCCAGTCAATTTAAGAATTCGATCTTACAAGACGATCGCCATAATATTTATTGCCTCGTTACTAATCAACGTACTTGCTATCAAAAGCACTTACTCTCAGCAGAACTGCCCAAAAGTGCAAACTTCAATTCAGAGTATCGACGAAACGGGCGTGAAGGGGCTTTCTGGCACGTCCATTGATACTTTGCGGGATTCACCTTTCAAAAACTATGTAACTATCCTTTCCCAACAGGTTTCTGCCAAGATTGACGAAATAGCGCAATGCCAGGGGGATTTGAAAAGTTCTCCAGAAGTCAAACTTTTTTTTGTTTACCGTCCGCTAGTCACATACACGGGTGCGCCAATCGTAGGACCGTTCAACTTAGAGCCTACACAATCTAGTGGTACCAGGCATTTGGATAGTCCTTGGGTAAAACTCACGTTCAGCCGTTCGCCCACGATCGTTGTGCGTGCGGTGTTCCTGTGGAACGAACGACAGTTTCTGCTCGATCAAGCACTGATGTCGGGCATACGCGGCTCGCCCACCAATCCTCTGGTTCCGATTGATGACGGCATCTTCAGGCAATTTATACAAGATTACACCGACTCTGTGCTGCTTGCACCGTCTTCAGAAGCCCGGCCTGCCGCCGAAGCCAGTATTTCAAAGCGTTTGCCACCAGACATTCTTTGGCTGTTTCGCTATGCGTCGGGACAACGCGGTCCTTTCTACACGTGGCTGGACCCCGCTCTTAACTCCGCCGTTACGCGGGGAGCGAGCGGATATACCGATCTTACCAAGGCTCTCGTTGACCAATTTTTCACATCAGAAACGACTGAGATCCGCTACGAAAGCGTTCTCGATCTGAAAGACCTATTCACCCTCGATCGATACCGAATTAACCAGCTTCGCTAAGGAGAAAAATTATGGCTTGGACATTTTCTCAAAAGACGACGTTCACGGGTTTTAGTGCCGCCGAAGAGGCACAGATCCTTGCCGCTTTGCAGACAGCATACGACGGTTCGTCCACAGCTAAGACTATGTTCGACAATTGGATTAATGGCGGGAACATAATAGACATACAATTCCTGTCGGGCCAGTTTCAGGCTGGTGGTGGTAATGGCAGACTGGAAATTGATTTGGCACAGTTGAACAATGCAAGTTACATCAATCCGACTGGCAAAGCCGTAAAAGATACGTTAGTCACGGGTTTAGTGCACGAGCTTGGTCATGCGCTGACCGGAAGACTAGATAATGTGACGCCCTTAGATTACAAAGGAGATAATGTTAAGTTTGTAAATCAGATTTACAAGGAGCTTGGTCTTCCCGAACAGGTTTCTTACCTTGCATACGACCGTAAAGGAACCCTTCATAAACTCAATTATGAGTATACGAATGGTGCAGCGATCGATGCCGCCAGAAGTGAGGACGCTGACATGAGTTCGGCCGCACTCGGTATGTCGAACGACCTGCTGATCGGAGGGTCATCCCCCAACATTCTTCGGTCTGGTGACGGCAATGACTTTTTGTTCGGCGCTGGCGGGGATGATGAGTTGAACGGAGGCTTTAGTACAGACACAGACACCGGAGTTTATTTTGGGACGCCACTTGACTACGACATCCAGAAAAATTCAGACGGTTCTTGGTCAGTTCGCCATGCGCGTGGTGCAAAGGACGCTGGTTCAGATACGCTGAAAAACGTCGAATTCGTGCAGTTTGACGGCGGTCAGACATACAAACTTGCACAGGGTGGTCTTACCTTCCAAACCGATTTCGCTCTTGTGATCGACACTACAGGCAGCATGGGTTCATCGATAGGAAGAGTGAAAGCGCAGGCATCTTCACTTATTGATGCAGTATTCGCTGGCGGCAATAACGATGGTCGCATTGGGATAGTCGGGTATAAGGACACTATGCTTGGGCAACCGTCAGCGGTTATTCTCCCATTTACAGATCAAGATGACTTTGCAGCCAGAAAATCCGCCGCAATTGCAGCAATAAATGGCATCACTGTAAGCGGTGGCGGCGACGCCCCGGAGACAGCCTTTGACGGGCTTCGTGTTGCGCTAGACGGGTCTATGGGGGAATGGAGGTTTGGCGCAGGCGTGCTTCGGATCGCTCTATTTACAGACGCGGCAGCGAAAGACGGTGCCCTAGCCGATCAAGTGAACGCCCTTGCTAGTAGTATTGGAGCCACGATAGCAGGGCGTTCCTCCCTGGCGGGATCGGGCGGCTCAGTCGATACCTTTAGCCTGGCATTCGGAGATGACGGCTCGAACGGTACACAACAACGAAGTAACCCAGGTGACCCCAACGCTAATCCCCCTTTCCCATATGTGCCATCCGACGATCCCATCACTCCTGACCCGACGACTGCACAAGTTCAAATATTTACAATATTCACTGGCCCTAATGGTGTTGATACGTCTGCCCTTGAGGATATAGCAGACACCACCGGAGGCGACTTCCTTAAGACCACGACGAATGAGGACTTGGTGAGCATCTTGCTCAACATCATCAATTTACCGCCAGAGCCTGTGAATACTCCTCCCACAGCGGTAAATGACAAGATCACAACGAACCAGAACATCGCTGTTAGTATAAATGTTTTAGCTAACGACAGTGACCCTAATGGAGATGTCATAACCGTAGAAGCATTTGACGGCGTTTCTACGGAAGGAGGTAACATTGTTCTGGATAATCGCGGTACGCCTGATAACCTTACTGACGATCGATTAGTTTACACTCCTTTAGCGACCTTTAGCGGCAGTGACAGTTTCACTTATACGATTAGCGATGGAACTGCTACAGCTACGGCTTCAGTTGTTGTTGAAGTCGGCGTTGACCTGGACGGCAGTAATGTGACAGATGAACTAACAGGGACACCAGGAGACGATCGCCTTAATGGAGATAATGGGGAAGGAACGCTTATTAACATGGGTGGGGTGTTTTTAGGAGATGGTAACGACACAATCACTAGCACTGGCGGCATTTACAACGAGGGTGTCATTGATACTGGCAATGGTGATGACTTTATCTTTGTTGACGGAGGCGTTGATGGTACTGGTACCGGATATGGCATTTATAACAACGGCGGTAACATTAATACTGGTGATGGTAACGACTCCATCATTGCTCATGAAGGCTTTGAGTCAGGCTTGAATAGCAGTGGAAGTGTGTTTTTAGGAGAGGGCGAAGACTATATCAAGGGTTTTGGTAGTGGTGATTTTTATGGCGGAAACGGTAATGACACACTAGAATTAACGCCAGGAAGTTATACCGTTGGCATATGGGACACATCGGCGACTTTCACCCAAGGTAACCAACTTATGATAACTTCCGAGTTTGAAAAACTCATAGCTGGTGGCACAACGTATGACTTCACCAGTTTGACTGCTGGTCAGACAATTATTATCGTCTAGCAGTCTATTTGGAAGTAGGGGACAGCTAGCTATGAGAAAAGTTTTGCTGTCCTGAAAGATCCTTGATTCTTTACTGATAACGCTTTTCTCCAATCTCATGAAATAAAAGGTTAAAAATTGTCTCTAGAGCCTCTATTTTTAGATTTCACGGACTGCTTTACCGAGTGCGATCGGGAGTCGATCGACTCGCAGCCGAATTATTGGTACGAAGGCCGTTGTCCTCAAAGCGGCGAGCTGCTGAGACTGCCGCGCACTCGAATGTCAGAGGATCTGGCCCGGGGTTTGATGCAGTACCTTGCTGCTGACGATTTCTACGATCGCGAAGGCAAGATGTACGGCATATTGCTGGTGGAGATGCCTTCGGGGGAACAGGGAATACTCAAAGCATTTTCCGGGCTGCTGAACGGTTGCAGCATTGTTGAGGGCTGGGTGCCGCCGATTCCGGGACGCGATCGTGTGGCTTTCGAGGAAGCCCGCACCTTAACTCAATTGGAGGCGATGAAACAGGAACTGATTGCACTCAATCAACTCCCGCAGCGACAAGAGTATGAAGCCTTATTTCGGGAGTTTGAATTGCAAGTGCAAGTTTTGAGCGATCGGCATCGCAATTGCAAGCAGCAGCGAGACGAAAAACGCCAGTTACTGTGTCAAACTCTCGCAGCAGAAACGCTAGAGATTGCCCTGGAACAACTGAATAAAGAAAGCCGTTTGGAGAAAAGTGAACGCAGGCAATTGAAACGACAGCGGGATGAAACATTGCAGCCCCTAAAACAATTAATTGAAGCTGCAGATCGGCGGATGCGGGCGCTGAAACAGCAACGAAAAGAACTTTCCCGCGAACTTCAGACGCAAATGCACGCGGCTTACACTCTGATGAATTTTTTGGGGAAATCGCGATCGATCTCCTCATTGATGCCAACTAATTCTATTCCCACTGGCACCGGCGACTGTTGCGCGCCAAAATTGCTTCACTACGCGGCAGTACACAATCTGAAACCGCTGGCAATGGCTGAGTTTTGGTGGGGGCCGCCATCGGGCGATAAGATTCAGGGAGAATTTTATGGTGCTTGTGGCGATCGGTGTCAGCCGTTGATGGGTTTTTTGCTGTCAGGATTGGCTCAAAACCCGATTGTTTCTAATAATATAAATGAGGGTTTGACGGGCGGGCTAGAAGCCCAACCCCTACTCCCCACAAGCAATAATATTTCTTGTGGAACGGGCATCTTGCCCGTTGCGGGCGGGCTAGAAGCCCAACCCCTACTCCCCACAAATCATCATATTTCTTGTGGAACGGGCATCTTGCCCGTTGCGAGCGGGCTAGAAGCCCAACCCCTACTCCCCACAAGCAATAATATTTCTTGTGGAACGGGCATCTTGCCCGTTACCCAAATGCTACCGATTATCTATGAAGACAAATGGTTAATTGCGGTGAATAAACCTTCAGGGTTGCTGTCAGTCCCAGGTCGTTATTTAGAAAATCAAGATAGTGTTTTCAGTCGTTTGCGTAACTTGTTACTTGATAGTTTAAATTTGACAGTTGTGCATCGTTTAGATTGGGAAACATCTGGGATTTTGCTATTGGCGCGGGACAAAGAAACTAGCAGTCAACTCAGGCAGCAATTTGCACAAAAGCAGGTTCACAAAGTTTATGAAGCGGTGCTTTCGGGTACTGTAAAAATAGATGCGGGGACGATCGATCTTCCACTTTGGGGCGATCCAGAAAATCGCCCTTACCAGCAAGTCAATTGGGAGTGCGGAAAGCCCAGTGTTACTCGCTTTCAGGTAATGACGAGGGAGGGAAATTGCGATCGCGTCGAGTTTTTGCCGCTGACGGGACGCACGCATCAATTGAGGGTTCATGCAGCGGATGTTCGAGGGTTGGGGATACCGATTTTGGGCGATCGACTTTACGGATGTCGGGATGCTGCGAAGCGGCTACACTTGCACGCGCGGGAACTTTCGTTTGAGCATCCGCAGTTGGGAGAAAAGCTGCACTTACAGGCAGAAACACCATTTTGAGCTAAGGGCGATCGGGCCACGATCACTATCTGTACAATAACTAATAACTAATAACCCACAACTACCACTGGGGATCGGAAGCCATCAAAGCAGTCGCAGCCTCGCTGGGTAACGGCTTAGCAAAAAAATAACCTTGGCCGTATTCGCAGCCGATCGACCTCAACCGGGCTAATTGTGCCGCCGTCTCCACACCCTCAGCAATCACATCCATACCCAAAGCATGAGCCAGCGCCACAATCGTCCGCACGATCGCCACATTCTCCCCCTCGCTTTCGAGCTCCATTCGCCCCACAAACGACTTATCAACCTTCAAAGTATCCGTAGGAAACCGACTCAAATAACTCAACGACGAATAACCAGTGCCAAAATCATCAATTCCCAACTTGACATTTAACGCTTTCATCTGCTTCAAAACCGCGATCGCCGACTCCACATCCTCCATCACCACACTCTCAGTAATCTCCAACTTCAAACTCTCGGCACTCAAACCCGTTGTTTCCAAAATCACCTTCAGGCGATCGACCAAATCCGGCTGAGCAAACTGCTTCCCAGATAAATTTACACTCATAATCAAAGCTCGATCGAAACCAAACATTTCCTCCCACAGCCGCAACTGCCGACAAGCCTCCTCCAACACCCACTCACCCAGCGGCACAATTGCCCCCGTTTCCTCAGCCACCGGAATAAACTTGATCGGCCCAATCAAACCCCGCAGCGGGTGTTGCCAGCGTACCAAAGCCTCAAACCCAATAATCCTCCCGCTTGCCAAAGAGACAAACGGCTGATAGTGCAGCAAAAATTCCCGACGCTTGAGGGCAATCCGCAAATCCGTCTCCAACTGCAACCTCTCCACCGCCAAAGCGTGCATCGAAGCATTAAACACCTGATACCTTCCCGTTCCCAAAGCCTTCGCCCGGTACATCGCCGTGTGGGCATCCCGCAGCAAGTGTTCCGGCTGTTCCCTGACAGTAGCAGCGGGTTCGCCCCCCAGGGCAATCCCGATGCTTGCAGTCACAAACACCTCCTGCCCATTCAACTCAAAAGGCACAATTAAAGCTTTGTGAATTCGATCGGCCAAATCCACAGCACTGTCAACATCAATATTCCTCACCAAAATCGCAAAATCATCGCCTCCCACCCGCGCCACAGTATCCGCGCGACCAATACTTGCCCTCAACCGCAGCACCACCGCTATCAGCAGTTCATCCCCCACCAAATGACCCAAAGAATCATTAATCACCTTAAACCTGTCTAAATCCAGAAACAGCACCGCAAACAGATGGCTGTGGCGGCCCCTAGTATTGGCGATCGCCCGCCCCACGCAATCCACGAACAAATCCCGGTTGGGCAAACCCGTTAGAGAATCGTGAAAAGCATCGTAAAGCTTCCTGTAAGCACTGACACCCACACCAGTCACCACCAAACCCAAAGTCGGCGACACTAACGGTATCCAACCACCCAGGGTAAAAATTCCATAACTAATCCCCAACAAAGCCATCAATCCCACACCCCCAGCCAATCCCGCCCTCGCAGGATGCTGAATCCGCCAAGCCACAACCCCGCCAACCATCGCCCAAGCACCGTTCCACAAAATTTCCGCCCATTCCGGCCATACCCAAAACAGCGATCGTCCATCCAAAACCGCACTCAATATTTGGCTGAGCATTTGCGCGTGCAGCAACACCCCCGGCATTTTCGGACTTTGCTTTTTAACCGGGCTGTAAGGCGTCAAAAACAAATCTCTGGTACTCGGTGCCGTCGTCCCGATCAGCACAATCTTGTCCTTAACCCAGCTTGGTTCAATTTCCCCGTTCAATACCTGCCTGATACTGACTTGTCGCGCCACATCCTTACCAGAACGGTATTTGAGCAGAATTTGGTAGCCTGTGGTGTCAATATTTGCATAGCCGCCGCTGTCAGAAGTTAAAGGCACAAATTCTGCCTTTCCCCAGTCGATTTGGTGGGGATGAACAGCGCTATTTTTCTGCTGTACTCTGTCTTTGAGATAGAGCAAAGCCACTTGCATAGAAAACGATAAAGCAATCTTTTTGTCTGGTTGCGAGACTGAGAGCAAATTGCGGCGTACAACACCATCAGGATCGAGCACGAAGTCGTTAAAACCAACTCGATCGGGCGGTATCCCCGGAGGCGCAGGCACTCCCTGACTTTCTGAATCGCTCAATTTATAGATCGCCACCACATTCGGTGCTTTCAGCGCTGCCAGCAATTCTTGGTGTCCCGGCGCTTGAGGCAAATCCCGGTACAAATCCAAACCGATGACTTTTGGCTGATACTTTTGCAGTTTTGTCAAGGTTTGAGCGATCGCACCGTCGGAAACCGGAAATCTCCCCAAAGCTTGAATATCGGCTTCAGAAATTTCCACTACCAGCAGTCGCGGATCCGGGCCGGAATCTGGCTGCAAGCGCACTAACGAGTCAAAACTCCCCAACTCCCAGCTTTGCAGGCCTCCCAACTGCCGAACTCCCATATTCAGCAGCGTTACAGTCGCGCCCACAAGCATTGCAGGCAAAATCCTCACCCGTCGGTTTTGAGAACTCAGGTTGAGGCCAGTTGCCACAGACATGACATATCGAAGATTTCGAGAGAATTTGGCAGTCACAGAAAAAATATGTCGGTGCAAATTAGCTTTGCACAAGTCTGTTCTTACAGAATTGAGCTTAATATGAGATTGAATGTAATTTTTTCAGAACTTGTGCCGCAACCGAGTTTCTTTAAGCTAATTACTCGATGCAGGCAAAGTATTTCTCGAATGGGAACCGGGTTTTTGAAGATTTGCCGACAAATCCTGTCTTTCATTGCTTGTTTCCCCAAATTCGCACAAGCGTTAAAATTTAGTCGATCGAACTTTCAGGATATTTTTGAGATTATGGCGAATCAACTTCCGATTCCGGTGATTGTTAACGGTGCAGCAGGCAAAATGGGCCGCGAAGTAATTAAGGCGATCGCCCATGCTAGTGATATGACCTTATTTGGGGCTGTAGACCGCTCTCCTGAGTGCCTCAACGCCGATGCCGGCGAATTAGCCGGATGCGGCCCGTTAGAAGTTCCCATCACTGACGACTTGCAAGGAATGCTGGTATTAGCAGCTCAGGAAAAGCAGTTAGGCGTGATGGTAGATTTTACGCACCCTTCGTCAGTTTATGAAAACGTGCGATCGGCCATAGCTTACGGCATTCGCCCGGTAGTCGGCACTACTGGCTTGAGCAGCGAGCAAATTCAAAAATTAGCTGAATTTGCCGATAAAGCTAGCATCGGCTGTTTGATCGTACCCAATTTCTCGATCGGCATGGTTTTGCTCCAACAAGCCGCCGTCACGGCATCTCAGTATTTTGAACACGTAGAAATTATCGAGCTGCACCACAATCAAAAAGCCGACGCCCCCAGCGGCACGGCAATTCAAACTGCCCAAATGTTAGCAGAGATGGGAAAAACTTTCAATCTGCCAGAAGTTGAGGAAACCGAAAAATTAGCCGGAGCTCGAGGTTCACTGGCCGATGAAGGGATTCGCATTCACAGCATCCGTTTACCCGGTTTAATTGCCCACCAAGAGGTAATTTTTGGCGGCGCCGGTCAAGTTTATACTTTACGACACGATACCAGCGATCGAGCTTGTTATATGCCAGGAGTCTTGCTGTCTATACGCAAAGTCCTTGAATTGCGATCGCTCGTTTACGGCCTGGAAAAAATCTTGTAGTCATTAATCATTAGTCATTAATCATTAGTCATTAGTCATTGGTAATGTGGAATTAATCTGACTTCTAATATTATGTCCGGTCGATTACCCCTAATACGGTAGGGGCGGGTTCACGAAAAATATCAGCCAATAATTGACAATCTCAAAAACCCGCCCTTTTAATCGCGGTCACTCGATCGCACATGATATAACTTCTGATTTGTGACTTCAACATCAATCAGTTAAATCTGTTAAATGCCTTAATATAATCAGCTTCCGAACAGACAGCCGTTGCATCCCGTACATTGCTCGTTGCCAAACTTCCTATGCTAATTCCCTTAACCCGCGAAACCTTTCAAGAACTAATTCCCGCCGTCGCCACGGGAGCGCAATACAAATATATCTGGGGAAAACCGCCCGATTTTTTGAGGCGAATGTTAATCTCAGCAGTCAGCGTAGTTTTCCTCCTGGTAGTCTACAACTTCGCCGGTTCCGATGTCGCGCCGCTAGTTTTAATCACCGGATTGATAGCTGGTTTGTACTGGCTGTGGGGGCCCATTTTGTGGGCGAGTTTGCGGAATGCAGAATGCCGCAAATATCAATACTGCGGTTTTTGGCAAGGACGAGTTTTGGATATATATATTACAGATGAAGTCACAAGTCAAGAAGAAACAGTCAATCAAAAAGGACAACTCGTAATAGTTGACAACCTAGAGCCACGAATCAACTTAGAAGTTGGTGACAAAACGGGATTTACTACTACACTTCGAGCTCCATTGCGGAAAGATCACCAAGGAATTGTCCCCGGTCAAGCTGCTTTAATGTTAATTATGTCAAATCAAGAAGATTTAGGCAGAATTGCCAAAGTTTCAGATATTTATATTCCCAGCCGTGACGTGTGGGTGAGCGACTATCCTTATTTACGCAGAGATTTGTTTGTAGAAATGAGCCAACAGATTAAAAAAGGCAGGAAAAAAGACCGCGATCGCACTAATCCAAGCAGAGATGTAAAAAGGCGATCGTCCGCTGATTATTAATATTCATCGTAGCCACAAATTTAAGAGCGATCGCAATTTCAACTTAGGACAAAATTCACTCTTATAGCTCGTAATGCCTACGGTTCTTCAGGTTTGCCCCTACAGTTTCATCTTTTTTAGTTCCGATCGAGGCGAACCAGCCCACATTCATGTTAAGGATCGCGAATTAAATAACTTACAATTTTAATTGTTATAGTGGGATGGGCGTCCTGCCCGTCCAAAAAGGACGGGCGGGACGCCCATCCCACTTTCAAGAGTGGAAGTTATTTAATTCTCATTCCTAAGCGCGATCGGCAACTTGCCAAATTTTGGATGACTCCTGTATCTCTAGAAAAAAATCGAGGCTTCAAAGAGCATGAATTCTCCCAAATCCGGCTCTAATACCCCCTTTATTTTTTAGTCTCTTAGAGAGAGACGCAAGGCAAGTCTAGGATCGGTTTCAACCGCCGAGTCTTATAAAAGGGATTTCTAACCCGAATTTAGTATTAGTTCAAGCTCTCAGATTCATCTGTGGAGTCAATCTAAAATCTAAAATCTAAAATCTAAAATCGACTGACTTCTCGATCAACTGTTCCCCTCTTGGCCGTAAGCTTGCCAAGCCAAATCCACCAGCCCGTTAACAATAGCCACAGCCACCACCGCAGACCCCTTGCGGCCCTCAATCCGAATGTGAGGAATCATCGAATCGTGCAGCCGCGACTTAGCCACATCAACCCCCACAAACCCAGAAGGAGTCCCAATCACCAAAGCTGGCCGAATTTCCTCAGATTCAATCAAATCTACGATCGCCGACAAAGCAGTTTGAGCCTGGCCCACCACAAAAATCCCTTCAGGATAGCGTCTTGCCAAAGTTTCAATCCCCCAAGCCGCCCGCGTCCTTTCCCTTTGGGGGCGCGTCAAAGCCTCCATCGAACAGTAAACCGGATTCGCAAAGGTACTTTGGATCAAGGGCGTAATGCCCACCTGCACCATCGGCACATCTACCACAATCGTAGTTCGAGCAGCCAAAGCCGCCGCCCCAGCCTGCAAAGCCTGATCGGAAAAACTAATTAAAGACTTGTACTCAAAATCAGCAGTCGCATAAATCACGCGGCGGACTATTTCGTACTCCGCCGCGGAAAAACCGTGGTCGCCAATTTCGTTATCGATTAATCCCAGACTCTGGGCATCGCTTACGTGCCATTCCATTTGTTGGATAGCTGTTGCCTGTGAGTTGTCAGGTATCAGCTTACCAGCTTTTAGTCATTCGTTGACTGTTGATTGTTGACTGTTGACTGTTGACTGCCAACTGACAACTAAGGATCGTCAATTAAATAATTTCCCTTTTTTCTTGTGGGACGGGCGTCGGGCCCGCCCAGAAAGGACGGGCCCGACACCCATCCCACAACAAACATGAAAAGTGGATTTTATTTAATTCTCATTCCTAAGTTTCCGACGAAGAAGATTTGCCCAACACCGGAGTCAGGAATGCCACCAAAACTCCGATCGCAAAACCGGACACATTCCGAACCACAGGCAACCAGTCAGAAGTCCGAGTCACCACCGGCCCCAGTCCGAAAGCAAAAAACAGAATGCCCCACAGCGGCGAAAAAATCAGCGCCCACTGCCAAGCCACAACCTGTCCCGGCTTCCGAGGCTGAGCCGCAAACCCGCAGATGACGCCACCAACCACCGACGTAATTAACGTCAGAACCCACTGTTCCCTCGGCAAACCGGGAACCACGCGGCATCCGCCCTGACGCAAACAGCCTTCTATGGACTCCAAAGATTCAATAATCGCTCGATCTTCGCCATTGTCCCGCACAAAAAATTGATTACCGTAGCGGGTTTGCAGTTCCACCCAAAAAGTGCGCGGCAGCAGCGGATACAGCGAGTCGCCCACATTAAAATTGAGCAAATTGCCCCCTCGCGGGTCAGCAACTAATAACACACTCTTGTCATCTAGCCCCCAATAGCTTTTGACAGCCAAACCGGGGGTGCGATCGTACTGAGTCAGCACTCGCAGTTTCCAGCCGGTTTCGGCTTCAAATGCCTTTAAATTTTTTGCCAAAGTTTGTTCTTCAATATCCGTGAGGGCTTTAGCTAAATCAATGATCGGCGTCTGAGTTGACGGCAACAAATCGGGGTTGTTGAAAGCGTGGGCCGCAGGTGCGATCGTCCACACGGACAAAGCCAGAAAAAATGCGGCAACAGAGGCTAGAAATTTTCGCGGGAAAAGCTGTGACATAGGAACTTATAATCCGGGTCTTAATTGTGAATGCTAGCTGGCGGTCTTAACCAGAGGATAAGAGAAAACTCATATTTCTTTACAATTATTTACTTTACAGGAAGCCGAGAGCAAGGGGAAGGGTTCGGGGAAGGAAAGTTTTGAACAGGGAAGGGACTGACAATTAACTGTAGAGGGCGCAGTTGCGATCCAGGGCCAACCATCGTTAAGCAAGAGCTCGATTTCCTGACGGGGTGAGTATCGATCCCAGATATTGCACCCGCAATCAAAAACCTGTAGGCGCGGGTTCACCAAAAGCTTTAAGGGGTGCAGACAGGTTAAATAAACCCGCCCCCACCTACAAAAAAGCCCCTTATTGATATTGGTGCAACATCTCAGATTAATAATAATTCAAGCCGATGGTAACAAAGAGAGACCCTGTGTGCGATCGGTTATTTAAGTATTTTCCTGCCTGAAAAAACTTACCTTCATAAAGATTTAGCATAAGTTGAAAAACTACCAGTAAATACAGCGGTTTTCGCTGTTATGAGGTACAATCAATAATAATGAAATATCATTATGTAATCAAAGCTAATGAAAGCA
>NZ_JAUBTG010000067.1:0-28977 GCF_036702395.1 Microcoleus sp. D3_18_C2
CCCGCCCGTCCAAAAAGGACGGGCGGGACGCCCATCCCACTTTCAAGAGTGAAAGTTATTTAATTCTCATTCCTAAGCTCATCCGCATTAACCACCTTATTTGGTGAAAAACCGATTTTTCCACGTGCCGTGGGGCTGCCAGATGCCTCCTAGGGAACGAATGCGATCGGGTAACATGAAGTAAGCCCAAGCCGTCCCTAAAGGTTTGAGGTGTCGATCGAAGATTTCAATTTCCTGCCGCTGATATTCGTTTTGTGTCGGTTCCCGCAGGGGATGATAGTCTTCCAATCGGTCTAAATCGTCCAAAATAGCCGAGGAAGCGAAACAGAGGAGAAAACCGCAGACTGTGCCATCTCCGGCCATCATCGCAGGATAGCCGATCGGCAGGGCAAAAAGTTGACCGCGGGCGATCGCGGGGTAAGCATTCACAACTTTTCCTTCGCAGTAGCGGAGGTAGTTGCACTCCCCCGGTTTGAGAGTGCCGTAGACAAAGACTTTCATCGGGTAGGGCCTAACCGCTAGTTTTTGCTAACATAGATGGCTAAGCTAATAGTTTAAGTCTCGCGGGCGATCGCGACTGCAATCTTGATAAATTTCGTTGTTTACCTTTCTTATAATTCATGACTCTAGCAGTTAGTTTTATTGCTTTTGGACTTCGGCCTTTGTACTTGAGCTCTTTTTTGCCGTTCCTGCCCCTTGACAGCTTGTTTTCGACTCAAGGGATTATGGTGATGCTGCTGGCCGCCTATGCGGGGGCGATGTGGATGTTTCTCACCAGTGCTCCGAAGGTACACACGGTGATGGTATCGGATCTCGGACAAGCGAGGGAGTTCTATGAAGGTATGCTAAACCTGCCAGTAGCAGAAGTGCCGCTGCACTACTACTACAATTACGAGCAAACTTTGGGGACAACTGGTATTGATCCGCTGTATTTGTCGCCGAATGTCGGGAGGGCAACGAGCTCTCAAACGATGGGGAGTCCCGATGGTTTGTGGTATCAGTTGATGAAAAATACGCAACTGCACATTATTAGCGGGGCCGGTGCAGGGGAAAAAAATCGCCCGCGTCACGTTTGTTTCGATCGCGATTGTTTGGATCAGCTATTGATGAGGGTACAAACTCGCGGCATTAGTTATAAAATTCGCCGGGAAAAGCCGCTGAATTTTTTGGTTAAGGATTACGACGGCCGCGTGATTGAAATGGCTGAGGTTAGTAATTAAGTAGGTCGTTGTAATTAAAAGTAAAACGATCTCGCGCGCTACCCCCGGCTTCTTTTGTTGGGTAATATCATTCCGGCACCGCCGGAATGATATTAGTCGCGAACACGGCTCATCTCCAGAGAGATAGTCGCTCAATCAAAAAATGATAAGAATAGTTGAGATTTTTGAAATATCACTATATTTTGGTTAAACTAGCTTGATTGGTTTCGGAAGATATTTTTATATCTCCAGAATAATCAGTAACACTCTTGTTAACTAAAGCCTGGAGATAAGTAGAAATGACAGAAGTTGAAGCCATTGTGGCAAGTTTGTGGGAGCTGGATGATGATGTATTGGAAGCTCAGCTAGGCGCTCGTGCTCAAGCTATAGGAGATGATGTTGCTGGAGGTGTCGCAACAAGAGGGGTAGACCTAACTTCCTGGGAATCTATTGATGTGAACGTTGCGGCTAGAGCATCGATCGATCCAAGATTTTTAGATGCTGGTCGGCGGCTGTTCGATCGCGTCAACCCCTTAGTTTACGAACTTATGTGCAAACCCATCGGAGGAGACGATGCAGAGACTCGGAAGATTTTAGATGAAACAATAAATCAGAACTATACCAAAGCGGCTGGGATGTTGGCTCGTGTTTTAGTCAGTGGACTTGGGTTAGCTCCTGCTGTTGCGACTCTGCTGGCAACTCTAATCATTAAAAAAGTTTCCAAATACCTGGCTACTGGAATTTGCGAGACTTGGGAGAAAAGTTTAGTAAAACCTGCCAGTTGAGTTGTATACAAAGATTAGTCATACAAACTCTGTGAGGAGGCGATCGCTCAACTTTTTTAACTTTCCAGTCGATCCGTGGTCGCTTTCGAGGGGCATCCCGTGTCCAGCAAAGTAGAAGAGCAGGCGATTGTTTTCGGCAGGTGGCTGGAGTTTTTCAGGCAACTCCTTGAGTAGGTTTTTAAGCTCTTCCAGTGTGCGCTTGCGATCGGTGTCATCCGTGATTAGCTCAACCTGATACTGATACTCATCTCTTAATAGATCAGCTAGTGTTTCAGCATCGGGTTTTGCTGTTTTCAACTTGGCAATACTGTTTTGATATTGATTGCTGCCGATAATAACTGCGAGGTTGCAATCAAAATTATTTTTATCTTCCCACATCATTGTTAATCCTTGTTTCATTCATTCTTACTCATCTAGCACCTGCGTGAGCAATCATAGCTATTTCCCTAACTGCCTAATTTTTTCCCAAATTTCCAATAGAACAACTATCCCTAGTGGTACGGGTTTACTTAAGTCAGGGTCATTTATTTTCTTGAAATCCTTTCGGCTAGAATCTGAACCACACTGAGGTTTGCCATTTTTCAAAATAGGTTTACCGGGAGTAGTTTTGGTGGTTTTATTGCTCATACAAATTATAGATAATGTTTTTCCTTCAATAATAAAAACTTTTCCAGTAAAGCTTTGCAAGCCTTCCACTCTAGGCTTGGCTGTTACTATAGCCTGTTGTTGTTCAGGAATCTCATAAATATAATCTTTATTAATTGTGTCAATATTTAGCTCATCTATTGTTTGAAAAATTTTTTTGTTTTTTTTATAATATGCCTCCTGTTGATTATTAATTAGATAAACCACAAACTGTCCTCTTGAGAGCTTACCTAAATGTTCCAAGTGTCTCCCCCAGGATAAAGTTGCATCTATCAAAGGCAATATTATACTTAAAACTAATGCTAGTGGTATCCCAAAAATAAGACACCGATTTCTCAAAGCATCTCTATTTTTTTTGAGAATACTATGCCGGAAGAATTCAGTTTCAACATCGTTTAACCAGACCTGTTTTTTTAATAAATCTAGGCGAGGGTTAGTATTCCACAGCAGACCAACTTGTTGATCTTTTTTCTCCCATTGATCCTTCAATTGTTTCAACCAATGATGTGGAGCCGTATTCCAGCGAAGTGGTTCGGGTTGTTGATTTTTCCAGTCCACGGCAGCAGGAGTTAGTCGCCTTTGTAAAATCAAATTTTCCTGTTCTGCATCTTTCCAGTTTTGCAACTCGTCCCATCCTCGCACCAGGAAATCGTGAGCTGGATCCACGTAAGGTTCCCCAGTCTCCTGTCCTTTCACCAACAAGCGAGCATTGACCAGACGCTCAATCACTGTTGTGACTCGCTCATCTTCCTCAGTAGATGAATATTTTAGTTCAGCCATTGGCACCCGTCGCCGTGCCACTCCTCCCCCCTCGATCGCCACCATCCGCAGCATTACTCGCCGCATCGTGGCTCGATGCTTCTCATCCAGTACCTCATACTCTTCCGTTGCTCGACGGGTTAATGCTCCTGCCACTCCACCCAGTTCCTCATAGTCCTTGATTCGCAAAGCGCGATCTGTACTCTTATCCTTTGTCCACAGATCGTACAGTTTGATGTACCGTTCACTTAAGGTAAACGAGAGCAACGGCAATGCTCCCGGCATTTGCCCCACCTCATCAATCAACATACCCACCAACTCCGGTGGCTCAAAATACAACGCTTGCTTTAGGGCAGGTCCCTCGATCGCCTGTCGCAACTCATCCAAATTCATCGCCCGCACGGGGAATCGGGAATGTTTCCAGTAAGCCGAAAGCGGTGAGCATAGAAAACGCGGTTCAAAGTCGGATCGTAGCGTCAGCACAATATGCAACTGCTGAGGACATTCAACAATTGCTTCTCTCAGCACCTGCAAAAACGGTAGCCAAGGTTGAGATTCAGCAGCACGTTCACTAACTATCTCGTTGGGAGAATCGCTCTCCTGCCTGTCACCGCCACGAGTTTCTGTTTGACTCTCCTGGCTCATCGTAATCAACTCTTCAAACTGGTCGATCGTTAACAGCAACTTGACATTGGGATGACTCTCGTTCCACTTTTTAATAACACTAGAGAGGTGTTGCGGCTCATTTTGGAGTCTATTACTCAGAGATTCTAGTGTTTCAAAAATTGCCCGATAAAGCTGCGATAACTGTTCCTTTTCTTCGGGATTGCGACACAAAGCCAAAAGCTGCTTGAAGTAATCCTCAACGACCAAAAGTTTAGCTTCTGACTTTGCACTGTTCCAAGACTCTGCTAGTTTGACAAACGCTGTATCTGTTGATTCATCACCCTTATCTTGACCGCTTTCTTCCTTGGGTTTGAACACCTCATCAAGAAAACTCACTTGAGAGAGTTGCTCGATCAGTTCCGGCTGAGCGATAGGCAGAATGGCTCGTGCTAAAGCTGTAAATGGATACCGATCCGGACGTATTGGATCGAGGATGTACCATTTTGATTCCTGCCTCAACTCAGGAATCAATCCGGCTTTAACTAAACTGGATTTACCGGAACCCGAAGCTCCCAAAACGACCGTGAGAGAACGATTCGCTTGAGACAGGCGATGCTGGAGTTCTTCAACTAATATCTTTCGACCGAAAAAGAAGTTAGCGTGTTTTTCATCAAACGATGCCAACCCGCGATAGGGATTATTGCTCTCGTTCAGGAGTGGTGCAGGCTTAAGTTGAGAGGACGTAAATCCAGGTTTTGTAAAAACAAACTCTCCTCGGTCATACTCTAGCCTCATGGGATAGATTCCAGGCTTTTGACGAGAGCCAGACCACTTGCTGACCTCCTTATCTAGATACACATACAACTCGTGGGCAGTAATTACGCCATCTGGAATCACGTCTGCTTTGTTATCCCGCAATCCTTCCAGTAGTGCCAGTGCAAACGGAGAATGCAGTTTCTGTTTTTCATCTGGAATTGCACCACGCTTATCCTCAGCTAATTTAGCCACATCTAATGCTTCTTGGTCGTGTGCTGCCGAGGTTATTACCTGCCATGCTGGATAGCGAATGAAGCGATCGTAGTGTTCCCGCCGAACCGTTTCCAGAATCGGAATGATTTTCCGGCGACCTGCCCAGCGAAAGGTTCCAGCAAAACAACAGTCCAGAATCACCAGCAAATGATGACACTGCAGTTTACTCAGTGCCTCGTAAACCTCAGACATGGCTAAAAAAGAGCCTTCTTTCTGCCAGTCTGCATCCTGGGGGACTAGATATCCTTTTGGACCTTCTTCACTGTTGCGGGGAATGCCATGACCTGCAAAGTAGAAAATGAGGCGATCGCCTTTCGTCGGCTTGAGTTGATTGGGAAGAGTATCATTAAGTAGCGTTTGGAGTCCTGTCAGCGTAGCGTCTTGGTCGAACAGAGGAACGACATTTTCAGGTTTATATTCATACTCTGTTTCTAACAGATCGGCAAGCGCCTTAGCATCGTTGACTGGCGTTCTCAGACGGTGAATGTGAGGATGATTTTTATAACGATTAATACCGATGACGACAGCTAAATTGCGATCAAAGTTCGTTTTATTATATTCCCAAGTCACGGGTCTACCTCCACTGAATATTTTTTATTAACTCGCTACTCCGATACGGGCGCTCCCACCTGTTTAAGGGCATCAAACCTGATGCCCCAAGCCTGTCGCCGCCACACCTAATGAGATTGCGATCGGGATTCAAAGTAACTGCAAGTCCCACTTCTAAATGTTCTGTTAGGGTTTGCAGTCACTGACCTTAACTCGTTCGCTTAAATTTAGCCACCTCAAACTCTCAGTCATTCTACAGCCCGATTTCCAAGCTATGATTGAATGAGAGTGAATGTCACCTGCTTCGTTACCCACTCAGCATTCGGATTCGGTTTAGAGCGCACTCTACGACCTTCAGGTGGCGGATTCTCAAGATCGGCACCAATAGTACCTAATAGCTGGTTGAGAGGGTTAATCCCTAAACCCTTTTTATTGGCTACGTTCTCAAGCTCTTCGTCAAGATTTCCTTTTTGACCTAAATCTTCATCGAGAGCAGGTAAGGTAAGCCAGTCGAATTGGGCGATACCGCGAGTTGCAAACAACTTGAGCGTTTCTTTCGCTTGTTTGTAGGCTTCGCCATCGGGCAATTGAGTATCCACGGGATTGTCAATCTCATCTTTGCTATCGAGGGGATAAAAGATGTCTTCGTTTCCTGCGATAGATATTTTAGAGATCGCCCAAGTCGAGTCAAGGTCTAAGATCGCAATATTCAGGGGTTGAGAGGAGGTATTCTTGATCCGCAATACCATTGATTGACCCTGTTTGAGCACAATATTGCTGGGATATACAAAAGGTTTACGGTTTACATCTAACAATTCAAATTCAACATATTTATTGAGTTCTGAATCCGGATTGTCAAGAGATTGAACTGCCTGATATTTTGACAAATGAACTAAGCGTTTAACGACAGCATTTGCAGAATCGGGATCATCAATCTTCAGTAGCTTTCCTAAGTTTTTTAAAGGAGTTTCACTCGAAATTTCGTACTCACCATCTCTGCCAACTGCAACTTGATAGTCAGACTGTTGCTCGTCACCGGCTTTCACTTCAATAACCCAACCATTCCCTGTTAAAGCTTGCCGAACTGCCTGTAAAGCTTCCTTCTGTTTGTCAACCCACTCGGCAGGTAATTGATGCTCCTTATCCCCAGCTTCTTTGTTATCTAACAAGAGGACTCGACGCACGAGGGTGACGGGAGCAGCAACCATGACAGCAGGAGAGCCGGGTTCGATTTTGAGTTCTTCTGTAATCTCAATGCCTCCCTCTTCAGGCTCCAGAACTCTAGCCATTGATTTCGAGGCTTGAACCTCTACAATTTCAACAATCGCCTGTTGCTGCTGCCTGTTGGAAAAATCTGTGGCATTGAGTGGATAGATAGCGAATTGCGTACCGCTACTAAGTCCTTGCGCTAACCCTGCATTCAAGGTGACTTGCTTTTGGTTAGAATCTACACTCATAACGGTCACGCTGTAGTGATGCGGTAAGCTCTCGTTCCCAAATACTGCGCGAGTGCCATCACCGATTAACATGGGTAACTGTTGGGGGAACTTACTCTGAATTTGAGCGCAGACGCGATCGTACAGCTTTCTGAAACTCAATCCTGTAGAACTTGTAGCCAGAGTCTGAATTAGCCAGTAAGTCAGGGCTCCATGTCGCTGCTTACCGTCAAACGCATACTCACAAGCTAACTCATTGGGGCGACAGGCTGCTAAAAGAAGGTAATTCTTTATGGGAGGAACCCATGCAATGTCACCATCTACTTTTTCAGTTAGAGTTTTCCAGTTTTTGCTCAACTCTTCAAGCGAAGCAACCAAGCTTTCCTGCTTTGGCGGTGTTTTGTCGGTTTCGGTTCCGCTTCGGATAGCACCATCCCCTCGGGTTACTCCTCCAGAGTGACAGCTATCCATAATAAGTGTGACAATCAACCCTTTGTCTGTCATCCGCTTCAACAGCATCGCCAATTCCACATCAAGTAGGTAACGACCTCCAGCCCCAATATCTGATGGCACAATACCTTCATCATATTGGTCATTCCCCTTCAATTCTGGATAAATAGTTGTCGTCCGTCCTCCATGTCCAGAATAGTGAATGTAAACCTGCTCTCCCGGCTGAGCTATTTCTGTAATGGCATGAAACTTTGCCACAATATTTTCATAAGTTGGTTCCGGGTCTTTGGTTGCGATCATTTCAGCGACTTCAGGATTGGGAGAAGTCAGCCTGAAAATCCGTTCGGATGGAATTTTAACCGTCTTTAAAAGGTAGTCTGCTACAAGATTGATGTCACGAACGCATCCTTTAAGATCCTTGTACAACTGATTCGGCTTATAGCAATCGATGCCAATTAATAAGGCATAAATATTCGATTTTTTCTCAGATAAACTTACCATTTCTCTTCATTACTCCGTGTGTATTTATAATTTAAATAGTTGCCGAGCTACAGAGTTGTGGAGCCACAAGTTCAAGCTCTTCAGAAAACTCGGCCTATTCAGCGACGTATCCTTCTGTTCAAAGTTGGGTTAATTCAATAGCGAACAGTTCAAGCCATTAGCTCGCGGGTTTTGACAGCGACAATTCCGTCTGGCTTCAAACCCTTCTTCTGCTGAAATTCCTTGACGGCTTTATCTGTTGCTGGCCCAAATTCACCATCAACTCCAACTACAATCCCAGCTTTCTTCAAGCTTTCCTGAAGCTTGAGTACATCCGAGCCTTCCATTCGGGGGATCGCCAAGCGCAACGTTCTGGGTTTGCCATCCCACGGCGCTTTAGAAAACCCTGGAGCAGGAGAACGATTAAGGGCATTCTCGGTTTGAGGGCCAAAACCGCCATCCTCGCTAATCTTTGCATTAGGATTGTTCTGATTCCAAAGCTGCTGAAATGCGAGTATTGATTTGCTGCGAAGATCGATCGTGCCGCCACCTTGGTAATCGAAGTGAGGTGGATCGCCCGGTAATGGATTCCAGCCATACCGCATTAAATAAACTTCCCAGCCTCTTGCATCTTCAATGTCGATCGCTAACCCAGTTTGGTGGTTGCTGGCTCCCGGTGGAGCTACAGGATTAGAGTTGTTGAGGCGATCGTTGTATAGCAGCATTTGCTGAGCGATCGTGCGGTAGGCAGAGTTCACCTGCATAGTTTGACCTCGATCTTGAATCGCTCTCTGGAGTGCCTGTTTTGCAGGGGCTTGTACATAGGGAAAGGCTGCCTCCAGCAAGTCTACATTGAGGTCATCAAAACTGACAAAGGCATCTGGCACAATCAGTTGGAGTTGATATATCAACTGCTGAGATAAGCCATTTACCACCGCAGTCGAAGACATGGGTGCATCTTTGAGCAATCCGGGGAAACTGCCTTTAATTCCCAACATATCCCGTTCGACAAATTCTTCACAAGCCTCGACAATTACAGGTTGATTAAAGAGAAGATCGCTTGAGTCAGTCATGGTTTTTTCCTATGAGTTTGAATTTGGTTACACAATCGATGTTATAGTCCCAATTCTTTTCGTGTTTGGGCACCTACAACACCATCCGCCATTAGCCCTTTCTGCTGCTGAAACTGCCGCACTGCCTTGTCAGTATCATTGCCTAAGAATCCATCAGGTTCGAGATTAATTCCTGCTGTTTTCAAAGCTTCTTGCACTTGACGAACATCCTCACCTTGCATGAGAGGATCGGTGAGTTTCAAAGTGCGAGGTGCTTCTGAGATTGTTTCACCTGTTACTTCTTCGCCTGTTCCTTCATAGGTTAAGAATGACTGCCAGGGTTTTCCCAAAAACAGTGCTCGTTCAGCCAATCGTCGGCGTGTCAGCCCTAGCCAGGGTTCACCATCGACTTTATTCCAGCGAGGAAACTGATTAGCTGCTCCTTGATAATTTCCCTCGTTCAAAAGCCTCAGAAGAGTTGAATCTCCAAAACCTCCTGGCCCCACGTTGAAGCAGAAACAAACCAGTGCAGAAAACTGATTGTCATTGAGCTGAACTTCAACGGCATCCTCAACAAAGGATTCAAATTTTTCTAAATCTTTGCTCAGCAATTCTTCTGCTTGCGTTTGGCTAATCGTCAGTCCTGGAAAAACATCGTTGCCAGTGTGTCCATAACCAATTGTCCAAACTCCACCGCCGTCATCATAAGCAGTTAGCTTACATCCTTCAAACGTAGTTAGAAGCTTAAAGCCTTCTCCATTGATTGGCTTTGAACCTCTGCGTTCTGCCACATCAGGCGGTTGTTTTTCTGGAGGATTAATGTTGTATGTTTTAGCCACGCTGAACTTTAAAGCATCAATTAATGCTTTTACTTGCCCATTTGTCTCGGTGACTTTAACGGCTAGGTCGTCTTTTATTTCGTACACGCGACCATCGCCGAAGATTTCAAGCGTTCTTCTTGGCATTTGAGTTTTTCCTTCTTAAAACGTAGATTCGAGCGAAACACCCATCCTGAAGATCCAGATCGCCAAACTTTTGCCTGCCTCTGACAACGTGTGAAAAGAGTTTATCAATTCATACTTGTTATCCAAAGTCTTTGTTCGACCAGTGATTTCACTAATTACGTCTGTCCCAAAGTAAATTCCGGGATTTTCTCCAGCCGTTACAAAAATTTATTTTTGCCGATCGAGAGCGGTGTGCTGCTTGTTCTATTTAACGATCGCGATCGCCCAATTCCACCACTATCAAATTACACTTATGAGTCTTGGATGTAAGCTGTCACGCATTTAAATTGCATATTTAGGGCGGGCGAGACGCCCAACCCCTACTCCCCACAAGACTTAGATTGTTTGTTGACATTTTATTTAAATGCTGAACAGCTTATCAACTAACCAACGACCATAGTTGACACCCACATTCCGCACCAGCAACGGGTAGCGTACAGTACCCCGTGCGGATAGAAGTGAATCAGGAGAGACAATAGTTAGTAATAATATTCAATAATTTATATCAGTAAGCATAACGCTGTTGGAAATGGGGCCCGAAACAGCTCTTGATTCCACTCCCCGCCAACGGTTTTGACCCAATGAGTTAGAAGAGTAGGTTTGCGACTGTGGGAGTGGGGGCGTCAGCTTACTCGTGACGATGCGAGAAAGGCTTTAGTTTTGTGGAATTTAGCAGCAGGGCGGACAGTCACAGCCGCCGCCCCTGCGGAAACCGGGTTTTGGTTGATTAATTAATCTTAGATTCAACGCTAGATTTTTCAGATGCCGCAGCTTCCTTTATCTCTGAAATCCCTTTCCGGCTGAAGATTTGGAAGTAGAGAGAAACAAAAAACTCTTTGACGGGAAAAATGATAAAAGTCAAAGGATTAATTGTCACGATGATATTGCGGGCATCAGCTTTAGCTTGTTTGACAACTTGCTGCGCTACCCAATCTGGAGACATAATGCCGATCGGGTTTAAGTTGCTTTTAAACGGCCCTAAAATCAGTTTGCGAACGATGCAGGGTGCATCTAGCCGGCGCAGGGTGACTAAATCTCCCAGGGCGCGCTTACTGAGTTCGTACAGGGGACTGACAGCGGGAATTACTTCTGCTTCTGAAGTGTTGATCCAGACTTCTTTGCAAGCAATGTTTTCGTTAGTACGGACTGTTAAGAAAAAGAGTTCCATCAGCCGCCACGCGGAAAAAGTGTTAATTTCGTATGAGTTGGCGATCGCCTCTCCTGTTCTTTCTCCCTGTACGTTAATCCCGTGATTGATGACGAGAATATCGATTTTTTCTAACAATAGGGCTAAGTCTGCCTCTTGGCCAGCTTGCCAAGTTACGGTTTTTACAGGTAAATTTTCGCCGTCTAAATTGAAAGTAATTTCCTCATTTCCAGAGGAGAGGGCGATCACTTTTGCACCAGCTTTGTGCAGGTGTTTGAGTAGCAAACGCCCTAAAGTTCCCGATGCACCGGTGACGGCTACAGTTTTGCCTTTGAGAGAAAGTGCTGTACCCATAAGTTTATCTATTAAGGTGAAAGTACCGCAATAGTAAGCATTTTGATTGTCGAAGTGATGTCGCCAGTGATAAGGTTTATTAACTAACCACTTGCCAGGGGGAGTAAGGAAGTCTCCCGGTTGGTGGGTGATGTCGGTTAATTCGTCTGCACCTTTGATGCCGCATCCGCGGGCGATCGCGCTCAACAAAAAGCCTAAAGTATAAATACAACCGGCTGCTGCACCCCAGTGGTATTCCGGCAGCCCAAAATAAGCTACAACCCACAGCAACAAGCCTAAAACCATCATCGTCGCACCTTCGGGCACGTCGTGACGCCAGTGTGCTTGCTTGTAAATTGTCTCGCTGACGGGGGTCAAATTCGGGCGGAAAACGCGGTGATGCCAAGTGTGCAGCTTTTGCAGGGGTGCCCAATAATGGGACACGACGTGATAAAAGTCTCGTATTATTTCTGCCCAGCAGACAGAAGCTATTGCCACAGCGCCGACTATCCAGTAATTTACCATGCTCACATTAGTTTGAAATTTGAGATATTAGAGATTGTCTGTTTTGAAAGATAACTCAAAATGGCTTTTATTGCTAGTCTGGAAGTTGACTCAGGCGTTTTAAAATCTGCAAAACGCGGTACAATTCATTGCCGGGATTGGAAATAACAAATTCAGCCGATCGCGCATACTGGGGAGTTTCGCCTCTAACTAACTTGACAAAATTGAAGTTAGCACCTGTGGAAATAATTCCAAAAGTAGGATTTTCTGGGTTCGGATATGCCAGCATATATGTCAGGAGTTGTGCGATTGCTTCGTCTGTTGAAAACGAAAGTTGTTTGGATTCTATTACTGTCACCCACAAGTTTGCTTTCATAATTAAAATATCTATTCTGCCTTCGATGATTCTGCCTTCGTCTTCCTCTTGAATTGCGATCGACTTTTCGGCTTTGACTTGAAAAGGAGACTCATACAGACCGGCAATAAACAAAATGGGGCTGATGATTGTTAGCTTGACTGCATTTTCCAATACAGGCGGGTTGTCTACCAAGTTGAAGTATATGTCTTGGACGCGATCGAGCAATTGTTTTTCTGAGTCGGTTACTTCGGGTAAGTTTTCTTGCCATTCTCGGAAAAATTCGCTGTTGCGAACTCGCTGTAAACCGAAGTTATCGATTAGATAGCGGAGGTTGATATCTCTTGCTTGTACTTTTTGCATTATGATTAAGCAAGGCTTTTATGGTTATTAATAAGTTTAGCAGAATTTGGATTTTTAACCGCAGATGAACGCAAATGAACGCAGATGAAATTCTGAGTAAGTTAATTTGGCCCAGATGTCTGTTCATTGGGATTTGCGATCGGCAATTCGCTGTTTTTGTCCCGCTTGCATTTCCAGCAATTTTTGAACAATCTCATTATGCCTGATTGTTCAGCTAGCTTAAAAGTTGGGTAAATTATTTTTTTTGCAAAAGGTCGATCGCACTCAATCAATACTGAGGCAAAAACCGGGTTTTTTTAGGCAAATCAATCGTGGTTCGCAGCCGATTCCGATAGAAAAACCCGGTTTATTGATCCAAAATCTACGCTTTTAGGCTCCGCAACCATAAAACAAGATGATGACACCCTTTTCGTCCAGGAATATATCTACAATTTGCAAGTTTGCCGCGCCCTTTCATCCTCCGGCTCTTGCCACCCAAAAGCAAAATGACTCACCGCATTAATTTGCGGCGTCGCGGCGCGAATTGCCTGCATTTGAATCTCCAAAGACGGCCGATTTTTCAGAGGTTTTCCCCAATCTCCAGCAATGGCAGGAATGATTTTTGCTCCCGGAGGCGCTAAACTTACAGTCCGCTGCACCTGCGGCACAATGCAGCTTACATCCCCGCAATTTCCGTAGGACATGGCGTGGAATTCTATCGCAGCCGGAAAGGTGTCCCAAGGCTGCAATCTCGAATCATATCCCCCTTGATTTATCGCTTGATTTGCAGTGGGAAAAAACACTGCTCCTACAGGAATTCCCATCCTTTGAGCGGGTTGAATTGCTATCCCCAAAAAATCTAAAATCCCTTGGACTGCGTGAGCAACGCTCAGTTTCCACAGATCTTTTTGCAGAGTGCCGGTATCGGGAAGCCGCGGTGTCGGTCTTGGTGTGGGAGTTGCAGGGTTTGGCTTGTTACCGGCGGGAGTTGTTGAGGCCGATCGTGATGCGGCATTCTGCGTTCTTGAAGCTGGAGTTGTTACTGACATCGCCTGCGGAATTCGCCCCTGCCAAAGAGGTTCTCGCTCAGTTGGATACTGTTTGACTACTGCTTGAACGTCATTAGGATTGATAAATCCTTTAGTCAAATATCGCTGAATTAAATCTCGCCCTTGCTGATTGCTAGCCCGCTGCAAAAGAACTTGCTGCGATGCTGGGCCGTAAATCCACAAGTCTTGAACTTTGGTAGCAACTGAAGCAGGCCCGATGCCCCTTAGATAGCGAATGTAGTCGAATAACATTCCTTGTGGCTTGCGCTTGACTATTTGATTTACTAACAAAGTATAGTCTTGCCGTGCTTGTGGGTTATACGGATCGATAAAGGCTTGATTGCCCGGAACTTCTCCGAAGTCCTGGTTAATTGCTGCGTCTTCGCTTACTATTAAACTTGTCTGATTTTTACCGTTGATAGCGAGGGTTTGCTGTCTGTCTGGACGCTGAGCATAGCTATAGCCAAAGTTCATGGTAAATAACCAGGCGTATACTTTTAAACCTCGCTGTTTGCCTTTGGCGATCGCCTTTTCTAACAAGTCGTATTTCTCGTAACCGCGATTTCTCACAACAGAAGGCCAAGCCGTTGGATTGTCGGCAACTGGGAGAAGCACTTGACCATCGTAAAACACTTCGACATAGACTTGGTTGTAGCCTTTATTCACAACTTTGTCTAATACTCGATCGAGTTCTCCGGGTCTGACATCGCAGGGATACAAACGCAGCCAAACTGCTTGGGTTTCGGGCCAAGTTTTTTTGCGGCATTCTGCTATTTCCCGCGCGTGTTTGTTCAAAACAGCAAAATATGCTTGCTGAGATTCCCGTTTTCCTGACAGGGCGGCGCGGCGCAAGTCTTCTTTTTGATTTACCTGTTCTGGGGATAATTGGCAATAGGCTGATGTTTGGGCAAAAGCTGGTTGATTTCCGATAAACGGCCACACAAGTTGGCTGATGAAGCTACTGGTTAAAACAGCAGTTACCGCACTTAAAAAGCGTCGCTGGTGTTGAAAATTCGCGATGCGAGTTGGTGCAATTTTCATGGGAGAGTTGAATGGGGTTTCTGGTTTAAATTGGGTGGCAATCGCATTTTTGTGATCGCGATCCACAAGCAGCTACAAATTTTCTACTTTTTTCTGTTGACCTAGTTATGGCACAAGTCGATCGCACAATGCAAATTCTATCTGGCGGCTATTTAAATTCAATAAGGGCGATCGGGTAAGACAAGACTCCGCGATTAAACGGTTTTGCAGTATTTTTTCCCTAAATGCTGCATAAAAAAGCGCCTGAATACAGTGGGCGCTAAAAGCAGGTGATATTTCTACTAAAAATTGTTAACACTCAAATATCAAGGATGAAAGATGAATTAGTGAAATTTATCCTCGATCCTAAATTTTGAGATTAAGCTCCTCTGTTAAGAGCAGCTTCAATCTGCTGAAATTCTGACTCAAGACGCTTTTTCAGTTTTTCAGGAACGGGACGGTTTGGATAGGAACTGTAATGTCCTGCCAAAGAGTTTAATGCCGTCCGCATTGTCGTGAAAGAGGCCAGCTTGGTAAGAGCGGGATCGCGGCGATATTCAGCAAAAAAATCGTTGATACTTGTGCGAGCCTCGGCTTGAGCGGCTGCTTTTTCCGGCGTGCCCTCTGGCAAAGTGAGCGCTGTTCTCAAGCTCTTCACTAATGCTAATGTGTCTTGGCCATAATCTCCACTCAGAGTGGCGGGAACATTGGTACAGCCCGCTACGCCGATGACAACAACTAATACCAGGGCTAACAGACGGGAAATGTAATGCTTCATAAGGGTTAAGAAAAATGGAAGCGAAAGCTGCAATCAAAATTAACCTTTATCCTATCTCGAATGGAGGTAATAATGCCAATTTTTCAAAATCTTTGCATCGATACCATGAAACATAAAATTTGTCAATCTAAAATCTAAAATCTAAAATCTAAAATCGATTGATTTGTCCGGCAACGACGGAGAGAATTTGGGTTTGTCGCAGCCACTGAGCATCAAAAGCGCCTAGGTGAGTTGTAGTAATCAGAGTTTGAAATCGTTCTTGAATTGTTTCTAAAAGTTGATTTTGGCGACTCAGATCGAGTTCTGCAAGTACGTCGTCGAGCAACAGTAAAGGCGCTTCGCCGACGACTTCTTCAATAAGCTGCAGTTCGGCTAATTTTAATGCTAATACCAGAGTTCGCTGCTGACCTTGGGATGCGTATTGACGAGCTGGGGTATTGTTAATGGTAAATGTAATGTCGTCGCGGTGGGGGCCGACTAAAGTAGTTCCTTGAAACTGTTCTGCGATCGCCCTTTTTTGAATTTTCTCTAAAAATGCTTGCCGCACTCCTTCGAGATTGTCTTTAGCGATAAATTCTGAACTTACTTCAATATTAGCATCGTATTTCACATCTAAAATTTCTGCTGAACCGCTAATTGAACGGTGCCAATTTCGAGCTAAAGGCATCAAACGCTCCAAAATTCGATCGCGCCTGCGGATAACGCGAGCGCCCGCTGTCGCCAACTGCGCGTCCCACAAAGCTAATTCTGAACTGGGAATGGGGAATTGGGAATTGGGAATTGGTAAGTCTTCTGTATTTTCTGGTTCGGGACTTTCGGGTGCAATAAATCGCATTTTGTCAAAACTGTCGGAAAATTCCGCTTTCCTGATTTCTTTAGAACGTTTCAACAGAGCGTTTCTCTGGCGCAAAATTTGGTTGTACTGCTGCAAAATATGAGCGTAAATTGGTTCTAACTGGATGACTAGGCGATCGATCCAATTGCGCCTTCCTTCGGGCCCGCCCCGCACTAAGTCCAAATCCAAACAAGAAAATTGCACTACATTTAAGACGCTCAAAAAGTCTAAATGGCGGCGCAGCGGTTCACCGTTGAGCTTCAGTGTCCGACGCGCCCCAGAGCGAAGAGTTAAAGCTAAGTCGATCGCTCCGGTTTGACGTTCGAGTGTAGCATCAATTTGCCCGATCGGCTTTGAGTCGAGTATTAAATCGCGATCGCGCCCTACCCGGTGGCTTTTTAGTGTAGAAAGCAACTCTACCGCTTCTAATAAGTTAGATTTTCCTTGAGCGTTATTTCCTACTAAAATTGTTTTGGGAGCGTCAAACGCTACCTTTTGATCGAAGTAGTTCCGAAACTGCCGTAGGTGCAGCGTTTTCAAATACATAATATTAGTAATTGGTAATCGATAATTGGTAATCGGTAATTGGTAATTGTAATACAGTCATCGTAGGGCGAACATTAAGGGTTGGTAGCCGTGAGCCTTTACGATGGCGATTTTCGCCGAACGTTGCATTCGTAATGACATTATAACGAACTAATAAATGTTTAATTGTGACACAATCTATTTAGTTTTCGTAGCAATGACTTTCGCTGTGAGCCAGGGGTTTCAACCCTGGCGGATCTTCTTGAAAATAAGCTGTTACACATTTAAACCAATAACGATAGAGGTAGGGTGCGTCATCCGCGAACACTGGCGGGATATGGGAAATACTTATGTACGATCCGCACCCTACTATCCTCTTTTAAATGCCCAACAGCTTAGTACCCAATCGAGCGCTCTAGCTAATAATCAAACTTAGCTCACTATCCGTCAGCCGTTAACACTATTTCCTAGATTTGTTGTAAAAGCGCACAAACAGTTTTTCCATTTCAATCCAGACAAACATCAGAGCGCTGAAACCGAAGCAAACTAGCAATTCAAAAGGCGACAAATAGTGAGTGCCGAAAAATGCTCTCAGTGGCGGAACATAAATCAGCATTAATTGCAAAGCAGTAGTAACAATCACAGCTCCCCAAACAAAAATATTAGTCAAGGGATTTAACTCGATAGTTAGCTGAGTGTTAGACCGAATTGCGATCGCGTGACCCATTTGTGCCAAACAAAGAGTTGTAAACACCATTGTTTTCCAAGCATCTGGATTGCCGTGTCCGGGAGAGTGAGTATATCCGTAAGCCCAGGACATCATTGCGATCGTCAAAATTGCAAAAATAATCCCGATCCGAATCATGTAAGAACCCAAACCCCGCGCAAAAATACTTTCTCGCGGACTGAAAGGAGGCCTTTTCATCACGTTCGGTTCCCCCGGTTCCACCGCCAAAGCCAAAGCGGGAACGCCGTCTGTTACTAAGTTCATCCACAAAATTTGCAGCGGCGTCAGCGGCACTCCTCCCAAACCCATTAAAGGTGCGGCCGCAATTGTCAAAACTTCGCCGATGTTGCTGCCCAAAATGTATTTAATAAAGCGGCGAATATTGCTATAAACCACTCGCCCTTCTTCAGCGGCGGCGACAATAGTTGCGAAGTTGTCGTCGAGGAGCACCATATCGCTAGCTTCTTTGCTGACATCGGTGCCGGTAATCCCCATGGCGATGCCGATATCGGCTTGTTTCAAGGCGGGGGCGTCGTTAACGCCGTCGCCGGTCATGGCGACAAATTTGCCCCAACTTTGCAAAGCTTGGACAATCCGCAATTTGTGTTCTGGGGAGACGCGGGCGTAAACGCTAACCTGTTCGACTTGCTGTTTGAGTTCTTCTTGGCTGAGCTTTTCTAATTCTTGACCGGTGAGAACTCGATCGCCCTCTGTTGCAATACCTAAATCGTAGGCGATGGCTTTTGCAGTCAACTGGTGGTCTCCTGTAATCATCACCACCCGAATGCCAGCATTGCGGCACTTAACCACAGCTTCCCGCACTTCCGGCCGCGGGGCGTCCAGCATACTGACGAGTCCCAGCCAAATCATGTCTTGTTCGCTAATTTCCTCAGAACCTTCGGGCGGCAGGCTTTCCCAGAGTTTGTACGCAAACCCGAGGACTCGCAAACCGCCGCTTGCCATGTTGTTGTTTTCGACGAGGATGCGATCGCGCATTTCCTGGGTTAAAGGTTGTACTCGATCGCCGACTATAATGCCTTTGCAGCGCTCCAAAGTCAACTCTGGAGAACCTTTGGTCAGCATCAAATAATTCGACTGCTGTCCTGTTTCTGCGGGAAATCCCGAATGTCCTGATCGGCCGGGCACTTCGCAAATCACGCTCATCCGCTTGCGTTCGGAAGAAAAAGGAAATTCCGCCGTCCGCGGCAGCAATTGAGACTGTTTTTCCTTATAAATGCCTGCTTTTCCCGCTACACAAAGCAGAGCTCCTTCTGTGGGGTCGCCTAAAATCTGCCATTCTTGTTTTTCTTGTTGCAATACTGCGTCGTTGCAAACTGCACAGGCAATTAATAAAGATTCGAGTTCTGGATATTCCTCTAAATTATTAATTTTGGCCGCTGTCAGGCGATCGGTAAAATCTCCGATCGGGGCATAGCCATCCCCTGCGACGGCGACAGTGCAGTCGCCCGTAGACACTAGCTGAACTACCATTTTATTTTGAGTCAGAGTACCTGTTTTGTCAGAACAAATGGTAGTTACCGAACCCAAAGTTTCTACCGCAGGGAGTTTGCGAATCAGGGCGTTTCGCTTCACCATCCGCCTAGTTCCGAGTGCCAGAGTAACTGTCACGACTGCTGCGAGTCCTTCGGGAACCACAGCCACAGCCATGCTTAGAGAAACTTCTAACAACTCTTCAAACCTGCTGGTATCGAACCCGATGCCGCCGTTTTGGAAGGTAATCATGCCGCCGATGACGACAATTGCGACTAAGGTTAGGGCACCGGAGACTAGAACATTTCCCAACTGGCTCATCCGCTGTTGCAGGGGAGTCGGTTCGGTTTCTACTGACTGAAGCATGGTGGCAATTTTGCCCAGTTCAGTTTTCATTCCGGTGTTGGTGACGATCGCCTTTGCTCGTCCCTGAACAACTTCTGTGCCCTGAAAAATCAGGTTGAGTCGATCGCCCAAGGAAGCATCTTCTGGAAGTTCTAGATCGGCTTGCTTGGTTACTGCTAGGGCTTCTCCTGTCAAAGCAGATTCTCTGACTTGCAGATTTGATGTTTCGATCAAGCGTGCGTCTGCTGCTATTTTTACCCCAGCCTCCAACAGCATTACGTCTCCGGGTACGAGTTCCTTGGCGGCTATTTCCGAAGTTTTGCCGTCCCGCAGGACTCTGACTAGGGGGGAAGCGAGGTTTTTGAGGGCTGCGAGGGCTTTTTCAGCACTTTGCTCTTGGAAATAGCCGAGAATGCCGTTGAGTATGACGATCGCAAAAATGGCGATCGCATCTTTGGGAAAAGTATTCGACCTGATGTCCAAAAAACCCGAAATCACGGCCACACCCATCAGCATCAACAACATGATGTTGGTGAACTGATCGACAAAAATCGACCACGGACTGCGGCCTCCTGTTTCTTCGAGTTCGTTGGGGCCGTATTGCTGCAAGCGTTCTGACACCTGTTTGCTGCTCAAGCCAGCGTCTTTGTTGCTGCTTAGCTGCTGGAGAGTTTGGTCAATTGCTACGGTGTGCCAAGAAGAGGGAGAATTTGAAGACATAAATTACGATCGAGCATGGGGGATAAAGGTGGTTGCGGCCGGACAGCTACAGCCGATCCATCTGGCTGATTACAGAGAGAGAGAGTTTTGAGTTCTGAATAAAAAACTGTTTAACTTGCTACTCGTTTTGGGCGCTTCGATGCCGGGGAAGCAAAAAGCTTTTAACTTCAATGCGTCTGGTGGCTCGATCGCGCCGTTTGTAGACCTACGGCTGTTTTCGTATAGTAAACGAATTCTTGTAAACTCTTAGAAGATAGCGGTAGACATTGGCAGTATGTAATAGGATAGGCTACCGTTTAAAACCAGCGCCGAAGCATCGGACTAAGCGAAAAAGTTTCGTAGTAAGCGTAACGGCTCAGCCCCCAAAAACGTAACGCATTGAATAGCGCTTTCAATATTTTGTTGAAAGCTTTGAGAGATACCTCCCTATTAGGGATCGCTAAAAGCGATGCCCGATCTGCCATACACAGTATATCGAGGCGCAATCCTGGATTTACCGGGTTAAATGTATCTGATAGCACCTATCCACCTTACTACTAAAAATTAGCAATTTCTTCGGCTTTTACCCAATGCCCAACGGCTGAGTTTAGTCTTCAAATGGTGATATTTCCGGCAAAAGCTGAGGCTCTGGCGAGGGGCTTCACAATCTTGGGGATTTTTCCCACACCGAATTTTGCAGGCCTCCTGACATTGGGCAGAATTTTTGCTTTTTTCCCTATTCCCCCAGCCTTCTATTACCAAAACTTTAATTTACTTAACACTTCTTAACAATCCCGCTTTTCCACAGAAAGCTAACAAAGGCGATCGGCCCACGAGAGGGTTCGGGGCGGTTCAACCGCGACTGCTGGGGCGAGGGAAGCAAACTGTGCGTTGGGTTGTGCAACCCCGCATCTATCGCAGGAAGGAGATTAGCCTGCACTTCTCCACCCAGACATTTCCCTTCTTAGAGAGATAACTTTCTGTAATAATTTGTAATAAACAAAGATGGGCGGGCGTTGTATAAAGATTATCAGAGGGTTGAAACGACAGGCCAAAGTTAACAAAAACACTGATTGACAAGGTTTGTCGCATCTCATAAAAGATGTTAAAATTTCTAAGGTTTCTTAAACGTCCGTTACGATGTAACAATAGTGCAGGTAGCGGAAAGGGAAAACTCGATCGGACCAGCAGATTAGCTGGCATCAAATTTCAACCCTTGCAGGCACTCGTAGCCTGAACAAATTTAACTTAACGGTTTTATACCGCAACCAAACTCAATTAACTCAAGTAGGAGAGTTCTTTCATGTTTGACGCATTTACAAAAGTGGTTTCCCAATCTGACGCTCGGGGCGAATTTCTAGCTCAGGGTCAACTCGATGCTCTCAGCAGCATGGTTTCCGACGCTAACAAGCGGATTGACGCAGTAAACCGCATCACCGGCAACGCATCCAGCATCGTAGCCAATGCAGCTCGCACCCTGTTCGCCGAACAGCCACAACTGATCGCTCCTGGTGGCAATGCGTACACCAACCGCCGCATGGCAGCTTGCTTGCGCGATATGGAAATCATCTTGCGCTACGTCACCTATGCAACATTTGCAGGCGACGCCAGCGTTTTGGACGACCGCTGCTTGAACGGTCTGCGTGAAACATACCAAGCTCTGGGAGTTCCCGGTGGCTCAGTTGCAGCCGGTGTGCAAAAAATGAAGGAAGCAGCAATTGCGATCGCTAACGACCCCAACGGTGTTACCCGTGGTGATTGTAGCTCGCTAATGTCTGAAATCGGCAGCTACTTCGACCGCGCAGCTAGTGCAGTCGGCTAAAAATAGCCAAGCGAACCTTTCTTGTAAAGAAGCGAGCATCGCATTTTTGCAAACAATCATTTTTGTACAAAAACAACACAACATTAGGGAGAAACCAGAACAATGAAAACCCCTTTGACTGAAGCAGTAACCGCAGCCGATTCTCAAGGCCGTTTCCTGAGCAGCACTGAACTGCAAGTCGCCTTCGGCCGTTTCCGCCAAGCAGCAGCAGGTTTGGAAGCAGCCAAAGCGTTGACCGCCAACTCTCAGCGTTTGATCGACGGTGCAGCTCAAGCTGTGTACAACAAATTCCCGTACACGCAACAAATGCAAGGCCCGAACTACGCTTCTACCCCAACAGGTAAAGCCAAGTGTTCTCGCGACATCGGCTACTACCTGCGGATGGTAACATACTGCTTAGTTGCAGGTGGCACAGGTCCGATGGACGAGTACCTGATTGCAGGTGTTGACGAAATCAACCGGACATTTGAATTGTCTCCTAGCTGGTACGTTGAAGCTCTCAAGTACATCAAAGGCAACCACGGTCTCAGTGGCGACGCTGCAACTGAAGCGAATTCCTACATCGACTACGCAATCAACGCTCTGAGCTAGATTTGCGTGATGCCCGGGATTGTAAGCTGCTGTTAGCTTAAGTGTTAGCGGTTGTTTACAATTCCGGGCATCTGCGATCCAAGCCTAGTTTTGCAAATACTTTTTTAAGCAGTTTTCAATTTTTACAGCAAAAAAGGAAGAAGCGAAGATGGCGGGACTAGCAGCTGCAGAACGGTTGGGAATAAAAGCATTTGAAGAAGCGGGACGGGTAGAACTGCGCCCCCACTGGACGCAAGAGGATGCGAAAGCAGTAATTCGCGCTGCTTACAGCCAAGTTTTAGGCAACGAGTATTTAATGTCGAGCGAACGACTTACCAGTGCTGAATCTCTGCTGCTGCAAGGGCAGATTTCAGTGAAAGATTTTGTGCGGTCAATTGCACATTCCGAAACCTATCGGAAAAAGTTTTTTTATCCGAACTCGCAAACGCGGTTAATTGAGCTTAATTATAAGCATTTGTTGGGCCGCGCTCCTTACGACGAGTCGGAAATTGCTTTCCACGTTGATTTGTACAATGCAGAAGGCTACGAAGCTGAAATTAATTCTTACATTGACTCCGTTGAGTATGAAGAAAATTTTGGCGAAAGTGTAGTGCCTTACTATCGCGGTTTCGCGACTCAAAGAGGTCAAAAAACCGTCGGTTTTAACCGGATGTTTCAACTGTACCGGGGTTTTGCTTCCAGCGATCGATCGCAAAACCAAACCCAAGCCCGGCTGACTTGGGAAGTAGCGAGAAATATGGCTTCGCCGATATACACGGCCTCCACCGGAAAAGCCCTTGGCGGCACATCCGGCGGTTCTCGCGACCAACTCTACCGAGTCACCGCAATGCAAGGTGCGGGTAATTTTCTGCCCCAAGTGCGGCGGACTACTACCGAATATCTCGTGCCTTACGAGCAACTTTCGAGCCGCTTGCAGCAAATCAACAAACGTGGCGGCAAAGTGGTAAGTATTACCACAGCTTAAAGTTTGTGTATTGACGTTTTTGTGAAACGTCTTTAGCAAATTAGGACTAAGGCTAAAAAATTATTCAATTTTATATGTATAGGTAAGGTGTGCAGTGCACACCCTACTTTGAGGCATATTATCCTTAGTCCTAAAAATTTCAAGTGCAACGAAGCATAAAACTTTTGTCATTAATAATTTAGGAGAAAATCTGGTGGCGATTACAACAGCAGCGTCCAGACTGGGCACATCCGCATTGAGCGATGCGCCGAAGGTAGAATTGCGCCCGAACTACACCAAAGACGACGTTGAAACGGTGATTCGTGCCGTTTACCGTCAGGTGCTCGGCAACGACTATTTAATGAAATCCGAGCGACTTACAAGTTCCGAGTCTTTGCTGCGAGACGGCAGTTTGAGTGTACGAGAATTTGTACGCGCTGTAGCTAAGTCAGAACTGTACAAAACCAAGTTTTTCTACAACAGCTTCCAAACTCGGACGATCGAACTAAACTACAAACACTTGCTCGGTCGCGCTACCTACGACGAATCTGAAGTAATTGAGCACTTAGATTTGTACCAAACAAAAGGCTACGACGCTGATATTGATTCTTACATCGATTCAGTAGAGTATCAAGAAAACTTTGGCGAAAGTATCGTCCCTTACTACCGCGGCTTTAACACCCAGCGCGGTCAAAAAACCGTCGGTTTTACCCGGATGTTCCGGTTGTATCGGGGCTATGCAAACAGCGATACATCTCAGCTAGAAGGCAATATCTCTCGCTTAGCTGTCGAACTCGGCACTAACACCGCTACGGCTGTAGTTGGGCCTTCTGGCGGTAACGAAGGTTGGGCATATCGGCCTTCCGCCAGAAACGTAACTCCCGCCAGCACTTTCGGCGGCGCTGCTGCTTACGGCAAAGAAGGGCGGCTGGTGCGCGTGGAAGTTTCGGGCATTCGCACGGGCGGATATCCCAGCGTGCGCCGCAGCAGCAAGGCTTTCATCGTACCTGTTGAGGAGTTGTCCTCGCAAATGCAGAAATTTCAACGCATGGGCGCGAAAATCGCCAGCATTACTCCAATTTAGTTGTTAGTCATCAGTCATTAGTCATTAGATAATTAGTTTCTGCGTAAGGTGCGATGTGCACGGAAACCTACATAATTAGGTTCTGCGTAAATTCTGAACTAGAGACTAAGGACTAAGGACTAAGGACTAAGGACTAAGGACTACTGACCAATTACCAATTACCAAGAAGCTTATGTTGGGTCAAATTGTAGCTGGAAAAAGTGGCAATACAGCTTCGGCTAGTCGCTGCTTTCGGTATGAAGTTGTCGGCTTGCGCCAAAGCGATGAAACAGATAATGTGGATTATTCGATTCGATCGAGCGCGAGTACATTTATCACTGTGCCTTACAATCGGATGAATCAAGAAATGCAGCGGATTACTCGCATGGGCGGGAAAATTGTCAGCATTCATCCTTTAAACGCGGGTGCAGAATCATCCCATGAATCATCCCACGATCACCAATAGTTTGGTTGCAGGGGCGATGAAAATCGCTCCGACACAAGCTAGAAGGGGCGATGAAAATCGCTCCTAGACAAACTTTAGTCCACTCGAAGCGGACTAAGAGTTAATGTAACCCGCCCAGGCGGGTTTTGTCTGTTTAGGAATGAGAATTAAATAACTTCCACAAGTTTGTGGGACGCCCATCCCACAATAACAATTAAAATTGTAAGTTATTTAATTCGCGATCCTTAGTAGCGATTTTAATCGGCCAGTTTCCCTAACCCTTGCAGGTTTTTTCTGTGTAGCACCGATTTCAATAGCCGAATAACTAATAACTAATAACTAACAACTAATCACTATGAATTATTACGAATCCGACTCACCGCCGGCGGGTGTAGCAGAGGGCGAGTCTTTAACTGTTGAACAGGCGATCGCAAATTTGCACTCCCAAGATTACAGTCTCCGGTATTATGCTGCTTGGTGGGTGGGCAGATTTCGAGTCAAGGAACCGGCAGCTATTGCAGCTTTAATTGCCGCATTGGAAGAAGAGTCAGAACAAACAAAAATTGGCGACTATTCCCTATTGCGAAATGCGGCGCGGGCTCTGGGTAAATTGGGCGACAAACAAGCCTTACCGGCCCTGATTCGCTGTTTGGAATGCGCTGATTATTACGTGCGGGAAGCGGCGGCTCAAGCTCTAGAAATGCTGGGCTATCGCGATTCTATTGAGCCGCTAATGAAGCTATTGGATGGGGGCGTAGCTGTTGCTGTGCGAGTGCCAGGAAAATCGCACCTCGTGCAACCTTACGACTCGGTAATTGAAGCTTTGGGAACCCTGCAAGCGACAGAAGCAATACCGCTAATTTCACCTTTTTTAGAACATTCTGTGGAGCGGGTGCAGTACGCTGCGGCGCGGGCGATGTATCAGTTAACTGGTGAGCGGGTTTACGGAGAGCGGTTGGTAAGTGCTTTGAATGGGGCTAATTTGCAGTTGAGGCGATCGGCTTTGATGGACTTGGGGGCGATCGGCTATTTGCCGGGAGCGCAAGCTATTTCGGAAACTTTAGCAGAAAATAGCCTGAAATTGATAGCGCTCAAAGGAGTTTTGGAGCATCACCTCAATCAACAAGAATCACTATCTTTGTCAGATGAAGCTATCCAAGTTATGGATTTAATGGATAGTTTACTGTGAACAAACCAGGCGTTCAACGGAGTACCGTTAGTACGCAGGCTTCGTATTTCCTTTTTTGCAAAGGCTTTTTATAGTGAGGTAGTTCCACCCCCACTGACTAATACAGTACCAGAGTATTTCCAGATTATCAATGGGTATAAAGAAATAATTGTCGGCTTCCGTCCGCGACATCCGACGCTTCTGGACATCCCTGCGGTAATTTATTCGGGGTACTTCGCGCAGCGCTCAGATGTGTCCCCTCTAAATATACCGAGGGACTTCCTGGCTGGTAGTTAAAAAATTAGTTCACAAATGAAATAGGATTGCTGTAGAGATTCTCAATTGTCGGCCGTAAATTCAGGAGACAGCACATTTCAGGACACAGCGCCGTGCTGTTTCCCTACCGCATATCTGTATTTCATGGAGTTGAGAACTATTTTATCGGTTTGATCCGGGTGAATATATGACCGATTATTTGATGGAATGAGGGAGGGGGCTTTAGGTACTAATTATTATAAATTTCAGTGAAAATACTGAGGTTTGTAGCTGTAGTTGGTGAAACCGAACTGTTAAAATAATATTACCATCTGGATGAGTTTTCAGTTAAAAAAGTTTGGGTTTTGACTGCGGGCGATCGCGGAATGCTGGGAGATGGTTGTGTAGCGGCTAGAAGTATAAATCGGGGGATTCATTATGAGCAACGATCCTTTTGAAGTCAATGTGCAACATTTTGCAGCGCTGAAGTCCAAGTATCAAGCAACAAAATATGAAGATTCATCTCCTTCTAGTCTACTATATCTCATCCTGCGAAAAGCTGATTTAGAATTTGAAATTACCGACTTCGAGCGGAATTGGTTACTAAACCAAGAGCTTTTGGAAACAAGAGAAGCTATCGAGCAAGAGCCACTACGTAAGGCTAAAGAACGAAGAACACTAGAGGCTGAATTTTATAAACTCAAGTCTAAGTTTAAAGTAACCACAGGGCTAAGCATATCCAGTCCTTTGTATTTTATCCTTTGGAAACTTGATTCAGAAAATCAGCTAACTGACTTGGAAGTTAAATATCTGCAAAAACAGGGGCTTACTCAAACAGTTACTATCGTTCAAGAGATGGCGCGATTTGCTGCACTAAAGGCTAAGTACCGAGCAACTGAATATCCAAATTGTTCACTTGATAGCCCCTTGTATCAAATCCTCAAGCAACTGGATGCACGAGAAATATTAAGTGATGTAGAGGCTAACTGGCTGTTCAATAACCAACTGGTTGATACTCTAGAAATTTTTTGGCAACAAAAAGCTGTACGGGAAGCTAAGTTTGCCCAACTCAAGGATAAGTACAAAGCTAGTGAATACCCAGAAACATCTGTATCAAGTCCGTTGTATCCCATCCTGAAAAATCTTGAGGCAGATCGGCAGTTGAGCGAGTCAGAACTTAACTGGCTAGAAGAGCATCAACTTAGCGAAACGCTTAGCATTGTTTTGGAGATTGAACAGAAACGACACTTTGCTGAACTGAAAGTTAAGTATAAAGCTACTACTTATGAGGATTCATCGCTCTCTAGCCATCTGTATAAAGTTCTCAAGAAAATTGATTTAGACAATCCGCTAGGTGAGCAGGATATTAACTTTCTGAAAAAGCGTAAACTGACCGAGACAATTACTCTGGCGCTTGACAAATATGCTGCTAGTCTCAAGTCCAAAATTCAATCTGGAGAGCCGTTGAGTGAGGCTGATTTTGATTGGGTGAAACAGAATGGACGTGATGATGTAATTACTTTTGCCCAAGACAAATATGCTGCTAGTCTGAAATCCAAAATCCAATCGGGAGAGCATTTAAGTGAGGCTGATATTGATTGGCTAAAACAGAATGGATATGAAGACGTAATTACTTTTGCCCAAGAAAAGGAATTTGCTGCTCTGAAGTCTAAGTATGATGTCTCGAACTATAAAGATAAGACACCTTCTAGTCCGTTATACGTAATTCTGCAAAAACTGGATAAAGGAGAGCGACTGGAACCAACAGATGTTGCTTGGCTTGAGGAGAATAAAATTGAAGCATCTCAACCCAGCTATAGCTATTATGGGTGGCAGGAAGAACGCCGATATCAAGGGCAGAGACTGTTCTCTGGCAAGATTTTTACAGGTTACCACAAAATCGAAGCACTTTTTTATGAACAGCAGTACAAAGGCACTGGAAATAAATGGAACTTGGCTAATGCCAGCAGTCATTGGCGGAAGGCAGAGCAACCGAGAAGTGCATTGAACCTGACAGAAAATCTGGACTTAGACAAAATTAAAGAAAATAAGCTCAAGTCCGCTTTGCTAACAACTAGGGGCGGTGCTTTTCGAGATATTAATAAACTAGATGATACCGAAAAATGTGCGCTAAAAGCTATTGAGTATCAGCCTCAGAGTCATCATCCTTACACTTTGATGGGAGCTATTTGTTTTGAGCGGGGTCAATTTTTAGAGGGTGAGCGTTGGTTTAATGAGGCAATTAAACGCGGTGCTTCACCCAGAGATCAGGATGCGGAAATGAAGCGGGTTGTCAAAAATGCTAAAAATGGGAAGCGTCGGGAAGTTGTGGAATATCTGCTGAAAAAAGATCCGCAGCGCTATGCTTGGGCTAAGGCTTATCGGAAGCGCGAAGGCGGTGAGGATGCACAGCGCAAGAATTCCTAGCGCGGGTATCGAGTCGAGTTTTTTGCGGATTCGACTCTTTAACTAAGGATCGCGAATTAAATAACTTACAATTTTAATTGTTATTGTGGGATGGGCGTCCCGCCCGTCCTTTTTGGACG
>NZ_JAUBTG010000068.1:0-28553 GCF_036702395.1 Microcoleus sp. D3_18_C2
AATAGTTCTTACCAAAATTTTGTGAGTCTAGTTTCTGCATACAGTCACGATCGCGGCTGGGTAGTCCGACATAAAGTTATGGAGAATCAGCAGCGAAGTGAAATCGAAGTTGTTGAAGAACTCGTGCAACAACTTGCGGGTTCTCAAGTAGTAATTACTGCCGATGCACTGCACATGCAAAAAAAAACTGTTCAGTTAATTATTGATGGAGGCAATGACTACATAATTACTATCAAAAAGAATCAATCCAGTCTGTTTAAACTGGCTCAAAAATTAGTCAAATCTGTGGGTGCGCTCGATTCAACTCAAACCTCAGAACGCTTGCACGGGCGCACCACAACTCGTTCTACTACAATTTATCCCGTATCAGCTCAGTTATTACCAGCGTGGGCGGGTGTCAAACGCATAATTGCCATAACAAGAACCGGCCGTAGGTGGGAAGGCAAAAAAAGTCGTCGTCGGTTAGTTTATTTCCACGAAACACATTATTATTTAAGTAGCAAGGATTGGTCGGCCAGCCAATTTGCGTCGGCAATTCGAGGACATTGGTTAATAGAGAATCGGCTGCATTGGGTTAAAGATGTGACGTTAAATGAGGATAACTGCATTCATCGAGGCGGTAATGCGCCTGCGAATTGGGCAATGGTCAGACAATTTTTAGTATCTCTAGCTCGGATGCTCGGTACAAATACACTTCCTGAAGCTTTGAGATTTATGGCCAATCAACTTGAATATGTTAGCGAATTACTTTTCGGTTTATCTCATCAAGACAAACCAATTAAATCTGGCGCGTGCTCGTCAGCAAATAGCCTAACCCCACTGGTTTACTCTTTTGACAATTAATCCACCCTGCCTAACCCCCCTTAAGAAGGGGGGGACAAGATGTTAATAGAAATTATAGGTGATGGGGCGATATTTAGGGAATAGTTTCAGAATTAGTTTATCTCAAACCATGTCTACTTGACAACTAGGGCGATCTTTTGGGGATAGGGAAAGGTCGATCGCTCTTTTGTTATGAGTCAAAAAGTGCGATCGATCTTGCTGTTTTCGTCAATATTTAAATTATAGGTTTTGGGGCGAGATTTAAGAAATAATTTCAGACATTGACTGAAAAATTAGCAGCCTCAGCATCGTTAATTGCCTGCCTCAACCGCACCAAACGCCTTTGTCTGCTGTCATTTTCCAACTGCATTGTAATGTCTTCTAATTCCAGAGTCGCTGCTTCCATTGCTAAACGACTGCGGCGCAAATTAGCCAATAATCTCTTGGCTGTTTCAGGATTGGGAATACGCGGTTGGCTAGTCATGGCAAATTCCACTCCGTTTTCACTTCTTGAATACTCCGTTCCATTGCCGGAATTTCGATTTGGATGCGTTCAATAGATTGGTTTACTAAGTTTAGCATATCAACCGAAATTGTGGGTTGAGACTCAGCTATGCGTAACTGAAAATTAGACAGCCGATTAAACCAGGGTGTAGCACGTTCAGCCACACTTTTCAGTTCATCCAGAAATGGTATCGTATCACTCGTTTCTCCAAAAAGTTCAAATAGAGTCAATTCTGCTGCTGTTGCTGCGTCAACAATATCTAGCAACTGGCGTTTCAAATTCCAGATAATTTCCGCAAGTTCGTTGAGGAATTTTGCCATACTTGCACGCTCCTCATAACTCGTCAATCATTGTAATTATAAACGATCGTGCAGTCCGCGTGCGAAGCTATCCCATAGGAAATCGCTTTTTGGGGATATGGAAAGGGATCTCGGTCTTGTGGATGGACAGGGGCGATCGCTCTTTGGGGCTGTGAGTGCGATCGCGCTTCAACTCATTCTATTCTTCTACATTCTCAAATTCATCCATTTGCAATGTATACTGCAATGCTACCTGTAATCTTGATACATAATCGGCTAAAAGAGTGCCCAATTTTTTGATTAATCGCTCTCTATCTACCGCTACTATTTGATAGCAAAGCACGACCGAATCTTGTGTTAAACCACCTTCACCAGTCGGTAAAATAATTGTCCCTGGTATTTGAGCATCGTCGCAGATTACTTGTTACCGGAATTACGACTACTGTTGTAGTAAAGCGGTCTAATGTATCTCGCTGTACAATAATGACTGGTCTAATTCCTGCTTGTTCTGACCCTCTAGAAGGATTCAAATCTGCCAAATAAATATCTCCTAGCATCAGATTTTATCCTGTTGCTGAAGTCGAGGCAGATAATCACTTAAGGCGACTTCTGCAAAAGCTAAATCCTCGGCGGCAAACTCAGCTTTTAGTATCGCAGCTTCTTCATCAGAAATGTCATCCCATTCTCGAAATAATTGTTTTTTATTAGCAGATTTTTGAAGTAGATATTGTTGAGTAGCTTGCTGTTTGTCAGCCAGATATTTCCAGATTACGCGCTCGAGTTCCTGTAACTCTAAAACTTCCAGCATTTCAAGCTGATTAACAATTTGTTTGAGGATTGCCTGTGACATAGGTTTTCACTTTTTGCGCTTGCCTAGTTTGTCTATTATACAACTATTCGCGTCCAGTGGGTTAGCGATCGCTCTTTTGTCATGGAAAGCTCGATCGCTTTTCTCGATCGAGGAATCTCGCTTTTTGCTTCGAGGAGGGGCGATCGTTTTTCTAAGGAATGGAGCAAATTTATGGTAGAGAAACGGGTCAAAGCCTGTGTCCCTAGAGCGTCAAAATATGATAAACTTAGTAAAAGCACTCGCCTTCAAGATATCCAAGCCATGAAGCTTATTTCTTTATCAGCACATTTTGATGGGCAATCTATTCAGCTAGATGAACCCTATAAGCTTGAACCAAACATAAAACTCATTATCACAGTCCTCCCGGAACAATTAGCAGAACGCGAAGCCGGGTTGTGGTTGTCAAGGCATCAACTAAACAAAGCCTACAATCAGAACGACGATTACCCGCTCAATGCAATTAAAACACCAAATCCTGACTATGCAGGAAGCTGATGTTGTTCTCACCCCAATTCCTCAAGCTGACGGGAAAATTAAGAATCGTCCAGTCATCCTTCTGAGGGAACTACCTCCTTATGGAGATTTTTTAGTTTGTGGTGTTAGCACCCAACTACATCAACAGGTTCCAGATTTTGTCGATATTATTTCCCCTTCAGACCCAGACTTTGCTCCCAGTGGTTTACGGTCTCAATCGTTAATTCGGTTAGGTTTCCTTGCTGTATTGCCTCGCAATCAAATTATCGGTTCTATTGGAGCTATTTCATCGCAAGCGACATCAACGCTTACTAAAAACTCTGAGTGATTATCTTGTGAATTAGGGAGAAGGTCGATCGCTCTTTTTGGCATAAAAAGGTCGATCGCCCTTTACTCCTTTTTCTCAATCGAGGGCTGCATCAGCAACTAGCGCAACGACTGAATTATGCTGCCTAATATTTTATCTGATGACCTCGATCGCATCGAGCAAGCCATTCAACTCTCCTCACTCAAAGTCTCCCTTCTTAAGGGGATGCGAGGGGGATCGAGACTGTTGCTCCTACCCGCACCAAAATACAATTTAGATGCGGGATAGCTTACTTAAAAAAAATGGGAATCTAATCAGCCAAATCTGCGAAAACCTCGCGCACGGCCGGATGCACCAATCGGTGATTCTGCACGTTCAATCCCTTCGCCAAACTCGGATTCATTTCCAAAGCTTTAATCCCGTTATTTGCCAACTGCAAAACATAAGGCAAAGTGCTGTTATTCAAAGCTTGAGTCGCAGTCCAAGGCACGGCACCGGGCATATTCGGCACGCCGTAATGCACAACTCCTTCCTCAACATAAGTAGGATTTGTGTGAGAAGTTACCCGCAAAGTTTCCACGCAGCCGCCTTGGTCAACGGCTACGTCAACAATCACAGAACCGGGGTGCATCTTCGCAACAAATTCGCGAGAAACTAGCACCGGAGCTTTTTTCCCCGGAACCAAAACCGCACCGATTAACAAATCAGTATCGGGAACAACTGCTTCAATTTGCAAAGGACTGCTGTAGAGGTATTCTACTCTGGAACCGAACAGAGTTTCCAAGTAGGCTAGGCGATCGACATTTACGTCTAATATCTGTACTCTGGCGCCCATTCCTACAGCAATTCTGGCTGCTTCTGTGCCGACAATGCCGCCGCCCAAAATCACAACTTTACCCGGTCTTACCCCCGGTACGCCACCCAAAAGTATGCCCCTGCCGCCTTGCTGTCGTTCCAGAAATCGAGCACCGAACTGCACGGCCAAACGCCCTGCAATAATGCTCATCGGCGTCAGCAGCGGCAACTTTCTGTCCGGGAGTTCGACGGTTTCGTAGGCGATGGCCTGGACTCCGCTGCTAATTAAATGCTGGGTTAATGTGCGATCGGCCGCCAAGTGCAAATATGTAAACAGCAACTGCTCTTTTTGTATCAGCGGATACTCAGCAGGCAGCGGTTCTTTAACTTTAACAATTAGTTCGCGCTTCCAGACATCGGAAGCCTTTAAGACAATCTTAGCCCCTGCTTGAACGTAGTCCTCGTCTGCGAAACCGGCCCCAGCACCAGCATTTGTTTCCACAAAAACTGTGTGGCCTTTGTCCGAACAAGCCCGGACACTTGTGGGGCTGAGCCCGACTCGAAACTCTAAATCCTTGATTTCCTTGGGGACGCCTATTTCCATCTATAACCTCTAATCTCAGGCATACATAGATCGAATCTAACTTAAAAACCATTCCCAGCGGGCCAATACTCTTGTAGATTTTAGATTTGGCAATCCGGCTGGGGTAGGATAATTTGTGTTGGATTTTCCGCCAGATCGATCGCAATTTCCTCAATTTAGACTTGAATTACATAATTTTTTGATTGATAGATCGACCGCAGATGTAGGGCTGATTAACACAGAGTAACGCAGATAATTTCAAGAAGAGTCAATATATTTGATCTGTCACTTATAATTTAACAGGCATAACTCGCCCCCCTATCTAAACAAATGCCACGCACACCTACCTTAACATTCGATCGCGGAACTCTCTTGCTACACCCGCCGCCCAAAGGCAGAGACTGGGTGGACTTTGCCACTTGGGACGATCGCGTGGAAAAATACCGCATTCGAGCAATTCACTACCGCCCGCTGGTAGAATGCCTCCAAGCCGAGTGCATTCACTTCACGGACGAAGCTAGGGCATACGAACTACTCGAACTCGTACCCAGCGTGGAAATGCAGCCTTACCCACATCAAGAACAGGCCCTCGTAGCTTGGCAAGAAGCAGGAAGCCAAGGAGTAGTCGTCCTTCCCACCGCTTCCGGCAAAACTTATCTGGCACAATTAGCCATGCAAGTCACTGGTCGCAGTACATTAATTGTAGTACCAACTCTCGATTTAATGCACCAGTGGTATGCTAATTTAAAGGCAGCTTTTCCCGACATCGAAATCGGATTGTTGGGCGGAGGTTCGCGGGACAAAACGCCAATTTTAGTCGCAACCTACGACAGTGCAAGTATTCATGCAGAAACCTTGGGCAATAAATACGGTTTGCTGGTTTTTGACGAATGCCACCATTTGCCAACAGACTTTTATCGAGTAATTTCCGAATATGCGATCGCGCCTTTTCGACTCGGACTGACAGCCACACCCGATCGCACCGACGGCCGCCACAGCGATTTGCATTTCCTGATCGGCCCGACAGTATTTAGCAAAAGACCCGAAGATTTGGCAGGCGATGCTTTAGCCGACCATAAAATAGTTCAAATCATGGTAAAACTGTCAAAAGAAGAGGGATCTCGCTACGCCGAATTAATCAACATTCGCAACGACTTCTTAAAACAGTCTAACATCAAAATATCCAGCCTCGAAGGTTGGAAACAGTTTATCATGGCAAGCGCGCGATCGCCCCTGGGAAGGCGCGCCATGCTAGCCCACCGCCAAGCCAAAGAAATCGCCCTTTGTACCGAAGGCAAACTGCGAATTTTAGCCAACATACTAGCAGAACACTCTCCCCAGCGCACCCTAATTTTCACCGGAGACAACGCCACAGTTTACCGAATTTCCCAAGAATTTCTCATCCCCACAATTACCCACCAAACCCCAGTCAAAGAACGCCACGAAATCCTCGATCGCTTTCGCAGCGGCGAATACAAAACCCTCGTCGCCTCCCACGTTCTCAACGAAGGAGTGGACGTTCCCGACGCCCGAATTGCTATCATATTGTCAGGCACCGGCAGCGAACGCGAATACATTCAGCGATTGGGTCGAGTTCTCCGCAAAAGCAGCGATGTAAATAAGTTAGCAATTCTCTACGAAGTCGTCACCGAAGACACCAGCGAAGAAAGAACTTCTCAACGCCGCCGAGGAGGAATGCAGCCTCATAAACCGAAACCACAAACACAAGTAGAACCGCCCAAGCCAGAATATCAGAAATTAGAAATTGTCAAACCGACACCCATTTACGGAGTCAACCGGGAGGCGACTAAAAAAGCAGCAGAATCACCAGCAAAATGGGGAGAAGACAATGATGAAATTCCCTGGTAGCAAGCTTAAATAACTTAGTTGTGGGATGGGAAGTCTTAGCGAAAGGATGGTTATATAATTAAAGCACTCCTAGGTCTATTTAAAATCTCAAATCTCAAATATCAAATATCAAATCTCAAATCGATTTAAGGAGTTAACGGGGATGTGACTAAAAAAGCAGCCGAATCACCCGCAAAATGGGGAAAATACAATGATGATTCCCCGGAAAATTGAAAATTGCCCAATTAGTGTATAATCTCACTATTAACTAAGTCACCTTACATAAAAATGAGCGAAACTGCACAACTAACTAACTTTAAAATTTTCCCCAAACATACAGGAGTTTGGGAGGGAGACTGGACAATACTCGATGCCGACTGCAAAGAAACCAGGCGTTTTACAGCAGTTGTTACCCAGAAAATAGTTGATAACGAGTGGAGGCAAACTAACCTTCAAACTTATGCCAATGGTCAGAGTGAAACCCAAAAGTTTGTGGGTTATGTTGTCGGCGAAGGACAAGTGCAAATTGAAGGTCTGGACTCGGTTTTTCCCAACTACAATACACTAGCGACAGAAGTTGGAGATGATTTGATAATTTTTCAAGTATGGGACAAAGCAACTGGCTTTATGAGGGCTGTTGAAACCATCCATCTTGTCAGTTCCGATCGGCGAATTCGGACTACCCAAAGCTTGACAGAAGAGGGAAAACTTAGGGGAGTTATGGTGATTGTTGAACAAAGAATTGAGTAAAAGTTTTTACTGCGTATGTTACCAACTGATTTATTAAGTCACCGCCAAAACGGAGAATCAATCATCCCTCTCCGCCTCAAGATAGATGCTAAAAACTTAGAAGCTGCAACGGAAATGATCGACTGCTTCCAAGAGTCGATCGGCAAAACCCAAGGCGAACTCGACGGACGCTTGCTAGAATTAGAAGGCGACAGCCCCGATTATCGGCTGAAACGGGGATTAGCGCACCTGCTGAAAGGCGGTTTCTGCACCTTGGAAGTCATCAGTCCCCTAGAACCCTCAGAGTTGAGACAGCGGGTTTTTGCCTTGTCCGCGCGATCGACTCCCAGCCCTCAATCCACCCAATTAACCCTGGAAAAAGTAGCAAGTGAACTCAGCCAAGAGTTAAACAGAGAAGTTTTTCCTCACGAAATCACTACAGGTTTATACGCCGATTTAAACGAAAACAAAATCCTCACTGAGTTTAATGCACCAACACCCGAAAACTTGCTTCACAAATACAATCTTTCTCAAGTTCAAGGCATATTTTACCGAGCAAGTCAAGTCCAATTAACCGCCCACCGCAACGATCCAGGAGAATACAAACTCTTATTTCGCTATCTGAAACTATTTCAATTAATGACTTACATCGAAGGCGATGCCGACCACGGTTTTACACTGACAATAGACGGCCCTACAAGCTTATTCAAACCCAGCACCCGCTACGGCTTAGCCCTGGCGAAAATGCTGCCCGCACTGCTGCACGTCACCAAATGGAGTATGCACTCCACACTGCACACAAAAGATCCTTTTAGTGGCGTTTTGAAAACAGGTAAATTTACCCTAAATTCCGACTGCGGTTTAGTCAGCCACTATCCCCCTGGCAAGCCTTATGATAGTATGTTAGAAGCAGCATTTGCTGAAAGATGGAATTCCACAAAAACCGAGTGGCAACTAGAGCGAGAAGTAGATTTAATTCCGATTCCAGGTAGTGTGATGATTCCCGACTTTCGGTTAGTGCATCCCGACGGGCGAGTATTTTTATTAGAAATAGTTGGCTATTGGCGGCCGGAGTATTTGCAAAAGAAATTTGCACAAGTACAGAAGTCTGAATGCGATAACTTAATTTTAGCTATTTCCGAACGGCTGAATTTAGAAAAAGCCGGAGTGAATGTAAATGAAGTGCCAGCAAAAGTAGTCTGGTTTAAAGATAAATTGTTGCCCAAATCAGTCCTGGAAGTCCTCGAAGAGTAACCAATCCGCGCATCAGTTGCAAACATCTTTCTTTCTTTCTCTCTCTCTGCGCCCTCTGCGCCCTCTGCGGTTCAAAAAAATCCTCCTCAAAAAACCTCCCACATTCCCAGCTATACTAAAATAGGAATTCACCCAAATCCTTGCCACCGCATACTCTCACCCTAAAACCGATAGAAAAATGGCAGACACAAGTATTGTCGAAAGAATCAAAAAGCTGTTAGCCCTCGCCACCTCATCAAATGAAAACGAATCCACTGCGGCAGCCGAAAAAGCTTCCCTGTTACTGGCACAGTACAATCTCAGTCTCGCCGATTTAGGGCCAAATCACCAAGAAGAGATTGACGAAGACTCAGTTGAAACAACATCCAAATTTGTCACTTGGAAAATGATGCTGCTTTCGGGAATTGCCGACGCTAACGGTTGCACTGCCATGCGAAACACTTATAATGGCAGTATGTTTTTGGTGGGAACTTCTACCAACCTGATTGTTTGCAAACATCTGTACGAGTATTTGAGCTCTGCGATTGAAAAAAGGGCTAAATACCGCAAAGGAAATGGCAGAGGGTTGGCGTATCTGAATGCTTTTCGGGTTGGATGCGCGACGAGGTTGAGACAAAGATTGTTGGAACAAAAACAGGAGATGGAAAACTCAGGGATTCCGGGTTCCGGGGATGCGGCGGCGACTCCAGCGATTGTAGTGCGATCGATGTTTGAGAAAAATCAACTGGCGATCGCGGATTATCTAGAGGGCCGAGGGGTTAAAATTAGAACGAGAACAGATTCTCAAGTCAGTAGCGCGGCGGGTTTTAATTCGGGGTATGAAGTGGGCGACAAAATTAGTTTGCACAAGCAAGTGCAGCCGCAAGGGGATCTGAAACAACTTAATGAATGTCTTTGAGTTTATGTATAGTTAGCATTAAAAGGGAATTTGTTCGTCAAGCTCAGGAAATTTTGCAGCCAGTTTATCCCAGGCTTCATTTGCCGCTTGTTTTACCCTATAATCACTATCTCGCAAAGCATCAATTAGGGAGTCTACTGCTCTTAAATCCCCTATTTCACCTAACGCCCAAACTGCCATCTGTCGAACTTCATCCTGGTTATCTTGCAAAGCTTCAATGAGAGAGTAAGTTGCTCGTTTATCTTTGATCTGACCCAGAGCCTTTGCTGCACTGACTTTAGTTGCGTAATCCCAATTATTATGACAATCGTCTTTGAGAGTGGCAATTAGAACAGGCACAGCTCTAGCATCACCTAAATCTCCCAAAATTCTGGCTACCTCTTCTTTGGGATCGTAATAGAGAAATGGATCGTTATTCTGCTGGTTCAATCGCTCTGCATTCTGATGATTGAGTAATTGCAACCCTTGGATTAGAGGCTCCACAGTTCTTGGATCTTTAAATTCGATTAGGTCGTTGGAGAAATATGTAAAAAACCGACCACACAAAGAGCCTTGCTGAATAGCTTGTAGAGCAAATTCTATAATCTGAGAATTATATTTACGCCAAATTTGATATTCTTTTTCAGGGTGGCGAGAAATATAATCCCCTATGAAGTAAGTTCCTGCTTCATAACATTCTGCGATGGTTAGCATCATACTGGTTAAACTTGTATACTTTTCAAGTAAAGTTAACTCTCCTTCTTCAAGTCGCTGAAAAATTATCGGACAAAAATTTAGTATGTTATTAATTAAAACGCACCCCTTATCTTCCCATAAAATGTGATAAAAAATATTTAAATACTTAAAACTTTCCCAATAAGGCTTAATTATATCTACATCGGCTATGTTATCTGTTTGGATAGTTTGATGTGTGAAGATATCCTGGCCAAGCTCTGCAACGATTTCTTGTAGAGGTCTAAAAGTCCAACTATGAAATATCCAAGCTGTTTCCTTCCACTCATCTCCTTCTACTGCACCATTTCTCCACTGATAGAGTTCATAGAGTTCAGGAGAAAATTGGATTGGTAAATCTCTTACTAAGTTATCTATCTCATCTTTTGATAAGCCAGGGTATAGATACTCAATCAACCAGGGCTCGTGTCGCTCTATCCAGCTTAAGATTCGCTTTAAGGCGTCGGTTAATTCTGAAGTCATAACTTTCTTTCAAATGGAACCCACCGCCGCTCCTTCAAAGTTTTCCCGTTGTCACGCACCCTACGACTGATATCTTGCACAGAGTACGATCGCCCTCAATCAATCAATCAACTCCGCCTCTTCAAAAATCTGTCTAATCGTCAACTCCAAACCAGGCAGCAACTCATCCAAAATTAGTGTATTATCCGTATAAACTTGACTAGAACCATCGGTCAAAAAACTTTTAATTAAAATAGCCTCTGGATCTATCACCCAAACTCGCGGAACGCCCGCCGCCAAATAATCTTTCGCCTTCTCTTCAAATTCCTTCATACTTTGATCGGGCGATATAATCTCAATCACCAGTTCAGGAATTGCGGGACAAGCTTCATTTCGCCGCCAACTTTTCGGCAGACGTTCATAAGAAATGTACATTAAATCGGGAACAGGTGCCCAATCTTTATCCTGACGTTTTAACAAAATTGCCCATTCTGGAAGCACTCGCCCGCGTCCTTTACACCATACACGAATCAGGCGACACAAAGTAAACTGTAAAGTCGAATGAAAATATTTTGGAGACACTTTGGGGACTGCTTCACCATCTACAAACTCACAATATATATCTCCGTCGGGCAAAGCTAGAAATTCTGCTAAAGTGAGTTTGGTTCCGATGCCTACCATGACTCCCAGCCCTCTCGCTAATTAACTCCTATCATGTCCGATCGCTCACCCATAATACATTGGCCGGGGCGGGTTTGTGAGATTGTCCGTTTTTGGCAAATATTATTGGTGAACCCGCCCCTACGGAATCAGGGTAATCGACCAGACATGATATCAAATATCAATTATACAAAATTTCCCAACATTCCTAGAAGTACGATCGCCCTTCTCCCTCTACGCCAAAAGTGGAACAGGCATCCCGCCTGTGAATTTCTGTGAATTTCTGCGCCTCAGAAATCAAAATCCCAATTCCCCAAAAACCATAGCGGGGCCGGCTATCCAGCCCGCCCCGCATTCTCCAAAAGCCCCAAAACCATTCACTTCAACCAAGCAGGATGAGCCATCAAAGCTGCAAACGGCTGCACTCCCCGCAACTGATTCGACAGCGGCAAATGACCCCTAGGCGCGCTCAAATCCCAAATAAACTCTTGCGGGTATCGCGTCCAATTATTCCCCTTCTTCCAGCCAATTAGCGGCCACAATTTATCCCAATTCTTGCCCGAACTCAGCCAAATTTCCCGCTGCACCGAAAAGCCGAATTTGCCTTCGGAATGAACTTTCCACAGCGTATTAATTGTTTGCAAATCCGTTACCGGCAAGCTCTCAACTTGCGTAAAATACAGCCACTTTCTCACAGAAGCTGTTTCACCAGCCAATTCACAAAGCTTGTCTAAAGTCAAGCGATCGGCTTCTTGAAATTCCTGTAACGCCAATAATTGTTGCAGCGGAGTGTAATCAATGTTAGAGTCCGATCGCAGCGGCACAACCCCAGTCGGAAAATTCGCTTGCAAAAACTCCGTCGCTCTCGGAGAATTAGCACTGTAAAGAATTTGGTAAGCCTTACCCATTACCGCAGTCGGTGCCTCTGACTTGCGCTCTAATAAAAATTCCATCAATACATCCCAACCGGAATCTGCTATTTGTTGTTGCAGCAGTTGCAGTTGAGCTTTTTCCGAACCCGACCTCAACTGAGAGCGGAGTTCGGCTGTATCGGCCGCCGAGTCTAGAGGAGAAGTAGAAATCGAGTCAGTCATGAGAAACTATCAGCTATCAGCTATCAGCTATCAGCTATTAGCTGAAGCCCTGGTTTTCCCCCATTGTACAATGGTACTGACTCCGATTCACTTCTCTGTACTCGGATGCCTGCGCGCCACACCGCCTGGTTTAGCCGATCGCCCGATCGCACACTTTTCGCCAATGTCAGCAATCGCAAATAAGTCTACCATCTGAAATTTACGATCGATGCCATACCAAAGAGTTTTTTTGAACCTAGTCGTCCACGATTGAAACCCATGCAGGGAAGGAAGGCGGAAAAAAGTTTATGTCATATTCCGAGTCTTCCCACTCTTTGACCCAAAGCGGCACGGCGCCTGGGCTAGGAGTTGCAGAAAAGGTGCGTTCTTTGACTTCGATCGAGTGAAATAGCTGTTTTAAAGTATCTCCCCGATCCAAAGCTTCGCTGAGGATGTCGTCCAAGTCAGGATCGACCCGTTTGACACGGTTTTTGTCCTCCTCCAGCCACAGCAGTTTCAAAGACTTCAGATCCCTCGGACTGAGGATGCTCTTGTAGTACACGCGCTTAAGGGTTGCTACGGGCTCCAATGAACGTTCTATCCGGCGAATTTGCTGAACTCGCAGGTAGTGCCATTCCGCTAAACGCTTGCTTTCCGAAGGCGGGAGAGTACCCTTGCCCGCTGCGTGTTTGTAGTCGTATTTAATCAAGCTGCAAGCCATATTGGCTAGCAGGTGAATCAACTGTTTTTCTTTGGGTGTCGCCTGACGCCGTTCCTGGGTTCTTGTCAATACGCGCTGTCTGCGGGTAGTTTCGAGAGTATTTTCCATTGGGTTTTTACGAGATGAAATACGATTGTGCCAGATCCAAATCCCGAACATCAGAAGGTAAGGAAGTTGATAGGCGGGGAAACTCCACCAACAGACTCGCCTTACCTGTTTATTTTCCCATCCACCGTTCTCTGAAACTGATTACCACCCCTGGGATTAGGTAGACTGATCTTGGGATCGAGTTTTAACTACCTCGATCAGAGGCGGTTGGGACAACAAGCACCACAACTACAACCACAACCGCATCAGAGCGAACCACACTCCGGGCGCCAATTATTATTTCCTGCCTTTACCCGTTTTTACCTCTTCTTGGTCCCCATCCTCATTCGTTCCAGTGTAGTTAAAGTCAGGACGACTCTCCCAAGCCGTCAAACTACTGGCTGATGAAGGTTGTGTGGCGATCGCTGAAGCGCTGGCGCTGCCTGCCTGGAAAAAGCCGAAGCCAGCCGAGGCAATTACCCCTAATACTAAGATGCTGTTTTTCATGTTCGATGACCCTGATTTGCGTAGATTGACACTTTTTGGCTCACCCGATCTGTCAGAAATGGGTTGATGCAATAGCCCACTTGTCTTCTGATAAATCTGCCTGCCATAATCAATTCAGACAGGCACACCCGCTTGCGATCGGAAACGCCAGAAGTGACGTGTTACTAATGTCCACGATCATCCACCAACCCGAATCTTTTGGGTAGTGGAGCGAAAGCCATCAGGGCGTCGATCCATCAGGGAGTTATGCCATCAGGGTGCTAATCCATCGGGTAGTTAAGCCATCAGGGCGCATCTTCTACAATTAGCCACAGACTTAACTTTTAGAGTTGAGCGAGTGGTTAGCCAGTTTCTGACCACGCCTTTAAGAATTAAACTTTTTGTGGAGGCATCCTGAAAAGTTTGTTCTTAGGAATCCCCGAACGCGAAAGCCCGGGGAAAGTCAGCAGCATGGAATTCCATGCAATCTAAGTCAACTAAAAAAACGCAGATTAACGATATCTCCCACTCAAGCAGTCCTCAGCCAAACGCTGGGGTTTTTTATTGGCAGCCATTGCTCTGTCTTTTCCTCCAGCATTCGGCAAGCGCAACTGAAGGCAGAAGGTTGACGGCGCTGTGGTTATGAGTTTCCCTGCCAACATCATACCACCGGGTTAATTTTAAAGTATTATTGTAAAAAAAATGTGAAAAAAACGGCGTTTTAGCGTTTTCAATCCGATCGAGTCAAAATTCATCAATTATGTGAACGAGTGTAAAAAATCAAGTGGCGGGGTACAATTGCGCCGATCATAGGATTTGGGGCGAACGCTTGCAAAGATACGGTAAAGATTGACGAGAAGAAAGCTGACCTAGTAGACAATAGAGAAAGAAGAACAAAAAATTTTCCACCATAGTAAGGCCGATAAAAAAAAAACAATCCAAATGCAACAGGCAAACTCCAAACCCTTATTGAATAAGTCATTGCCCAATCTAAAATCTAAAATCTAAAATCTAAAATGGTATCAGCGGGCCATAACTCCAATTTGTAACCTTTCGATCGCACAGCATAGGGGCGTAAAATCTTGATGAATTCCCAGATGACAGCATCCGTCAACTCAACGTACCAATATCAAGTTGGAGGCTATTTGCCTGCCGGTGCGCCCACCTATGTCAGGCGATCGGCAGACAGCGAGCTCTACGAAGGACTCAAAGCCGGAGACTTCTGCTACGTGTTGAGTTCGCCACAAATGGGAAAGTCCAGCCTGCTAGTGCAAACGGCCAAAAGGTTGCAAGCCGAAGGTACAGTTTTTGCCGCCATCAACTTGAGAAGCATCAGCAGCCCAGATATCTCCCCCCAAAAGTGGTATGGCGGAATCATGTACCGCATGGCAAGCAGTTTACACATCACAAACAGGTTTGATGCCATCAAGTGGTGGAACGATCGCGAACTGCTGCCGCCGGTGCAGCGATTGGAGATATTTATCGAAAAAGTTTTGCTCAAGTCACTTCAGCAAAATCTGGTAATTTTTCTAGATGACATTGACAGCATCAGCCGCCTAAATTTTAGTACCAAGGATTTTTTTGCTTTGATCCGGGCTTGTTACTCCAAGCGGGCAGAGCAACCGGAATACGATCGCCTGACTTTTGCTGTTATGGGAGTAGCAGCCCCCTCAGAATTGATCCGAGATCCAAGATGCAACCCTTTTAATGTTGGACGGCAAATTCATTTAAGTCGATTCCAACTGCAGGAAAGTTTGCCGCTAGCAAAAGGATTAGCCCTGAAAGCTTTTCGCCCCCAAAAAGTCCTCCAAGAAATATTAGCTTGGACGGGCGGGCAACCGTTTCTAACTCAAAAAGTTTGCCACTTGGTACTTGAATACGGGCCTTTTATTGGCAGAAATTCGGAAGCTCAGCAGGTTGAAAAACTGGTCAAACACAGAATTATTAAAAATTGGGAAGAAGAAGACGAACCCCAACATTTGATACCTATACGCGATCGCATTTTCCATAACCACTGCGACCTCACGCGGCTGTTAACGCTGTACCAGCAAGCTTTGCAACCGCCCAAGGCAACAAAACCGGGAGAATCCCAGGGAGTACCAGCAGATTACTCTCCCGAAAAACTCGAATTGCAACTGTCAGGACTGGTTGTTAAATTTGAGGGTAAATTAATAGTTTCCAACCTAATTTATCAGTCAGTTTTTAATCAGTTCTGGGTGGAAAAAGAGCTGGGAAAATTGGCTCCTTACCGCTTGGCCCTAGCAGCATGGCTGGCTTCAGACCGCGAAGATGAATCACTGTTATTGACAGGGGAAAGTTTGCAGTCAGCTTTGGATTGGGCGGAGGACAAACAATTAAGCCAAGAACACTATTGGTTCTTGAATCCCGATCGAACTTTTGGGGAAAAACCCACAGTCGTTGTCGCACAAGTTGCAGACAGCAGCATAGACACAGATGCAGACAGCCCCATCCTCACCCCGCCCTCAGATAGTATTCCAACTGGCAGCAACGAACAGAGATTGTACGATCACATCGTCTCCTGCGTGGAAACAGAATCCCCCGCACAGGTGATCGAGCGGTTCCGAAAGCTATTTATCGACGGCATGGGCTATCCCGATCGAGAGATTGAAGCAACTTTGTATAGTATAGTCTCCGTCAAGCGATCGGATCAGGACTTTAAATATCTGCTCCACCGCTGCTGCTACATCCCCATCAACCGCTGGCAATTGCAATCACAAAATCAGTTCGCGATCGCCAAGTTGGTATCTTTATTTAAGCAGACTTCTCCCCGATTCGGGATGGAATTTTACATAGTCAAGCGCTTACAAGAACAAATAAAATTTTTTAATAAAAGTGAAGAATTCCAGACTATAGAGCGCTTAGTAAAAGCCTTAGATAGAGATGCGGAACAGCAGCAACAAGATACAGATTTTCCTTTGGGCGAATTGATATGTCGGTATCCTTATTTGTACGGCTATTCTCTACTGAGCAAGGACAGCATTGAGGAAGACCAACAAACCATCCAAAAACTGGCATTTCAAAGACAGCGACAATTTGAAACACATTTGTCTAAATATTTGAATTATATGGTTGAGCCGAGAAATACAGAAATAGGAATTGTACAGCGAGCGGCTAATCCCACACTTTTGAACGATGCAGAACTGCACTTAGCGGTCAGGGAATTTGCCGGAAAAGTAGCAGGCGATCGCAGCTACAAAGAAGCGGCTCAATTTTTCCTGAGAGATTCCAGAAAAACTCCATCTTACGCCTCATTTAAAGTGGATTTATATGAATATTTAATATCGTCGGTAGAACCAGAATACGGGGGGCGTCAATTTAATGACCGTTTGTACAAACAAATCAAAAATACATTGCGAGAAAATGACTCGGTGAAATTCAATAATCCATTGTTAGTTCGTACTTGCCACCAGTTGTTCAACTTCTTAGTAGTGGAAAATTCTCAACATCCCAGCCACTACGTTTTTTACGATTTGGTGTACAACCTCGGCGCCAGCAGGACAATGGGTTTACTCATGAAACTTGTACTGCTTTCGGGCAAAGTCAAACCTGAGTTGGAAAAGCGATTTTCTATTTTGTTTAATCACTATGAAGGTAAAGCTTCTAATGAAATTATGTGGTTTGTCAAATCCTTGGAAAATTTCAATGTGGCTTTGGTTGTGAATTTTGGTAAGACGGATTTGTCTTTGGTTAAACAGCAGCTTATTTTGGCTTAAGAATAACAAAATCGCTCGAACAGGGTTATATAATAGTATTAATTAAAAAAAATCCAGGACCAACAAATGAAAGCCTTTGAAGTCACAGGAACGATCGACGAAAAAGGTCAATCGATTTTAGATTTTAGATTTTAGATTTTAGATTTTAGCATTGACTTGCGCGAGATAAATACGTTCGGCAAGTTTCATCGGATACAGGTTGTTTATTTCACCGGTCCTGAGTCTGCTTTCGGAATGAATCCGGGGGCTTGTATCCTGGATGCTTTCGGTCAATTATTGCTCGATCGACCTTTAACCGCAGAAACTCCCGGCCGCGTGCGAATCATCGTTCTTCTTCCCGAACCTACAGATGAAGCTGAAGACGACCCCGACGATACTCCAGTTGCAGAAGTAAAAGCTAGTCTCAAAAGGGCATTCCAGGAAGCTAAAACCCGACAGCGAATACCTCTTTCTCAAATGTGGGAGGGCATCGATCGATTTTAGATTTTAGATTTTAGATTTTAGATTTTAGATTTTAGATTTTAGATTTTAGACGATCACACGCTCAATCAAGTTCAATAGCCGTCGATCGTACTTTTGTTAACCATTTACTCAAAATCCGATCAAACTCACATCTTGCACTATTCTCAAGGACGGGCAAGATGCCCGTTCCACAAAAAGTAGATTTTCTTGTGGAACAGGCCGGAAAGCCTGTTCCTAAAAGGCTAATTGAGAATGGTGCAAGATGTCAGATCGAACAGATATCAGCCTCAACGAAATCCGCAGCATCATCGCAGAGTTTGACGAAAACGAATAGCGGTGTATTATTAATTCTATGATTAGCTATCTCAAAGGCACAGTAGCCGATATCGCCAAAGGCAGCAACCGCGTCATATTGACTCTCGAAGTCAATCACATCGGCTATGAAATCCAAATTTTGCCCCGCGTGACCGGTCAATTGCCAGCATCCGGCGAAGTCGCCCAAATTTTTACCCACCAGCAAGTTAAGGAAGACCAAATCGTATTGTACGGTTTTGGCAGCGCGGCAGAACGCGATTTGTTTCGGCAGTTGACGAGTGTCAGCGGTGTGGGTGCTCAACTGGCGATCGCACTTCTTGATACTTTAGGATTGCAAGATTTAGTCCAGGCGATCGTCGGCGGTAACACCCGCATCCTCGCCAAAACACCGGGCGTCGGTACAAAAACCGCAGAACGTCTCGCCCTGGAACTCAAAAGCAAACTCTCGGAATGGAGACAGCAAGCAGGTTTGACAACTTCAGTCGCCGCCGGAGTCCCCCCAGCTATTCAAGAAGAAGTCGAGATGATCCTGCTGGCGATGGGATACACTGCGGCTGAAGTCTTGCAAGCGCTGCAAACCCTCAGTCAAGACAGCACTTTGTCCACCAAAGGTGATGCGGATGATTGGATACGTGAGGCGATCGCCTATTTGAGCCGATAATCGCCTACAATGATAATCCCCTACAATATCTAGCCGCCGGGAATAAAAACCCTGGACGGGCGGGACGCCCATCCCACAATTTTTTTTCCTGTGGGATGGGCGTCCCGCCCGTCCTAAGTATGTTTGCAATTCAAGTCTATTCTGCTCAAAAAACAAACCCATCCTTAGCAAAAATTTTATCGTTATTATGCTTCCCCTGTGATAACATAGGAGATTGTGACAATCGTACAAAAAAAACTAAAATCAATTCATGGCTCTTACACAACAGCGCAAACAAGAAATCATGGGCGACTTCCAAACCCATGAAACCGATACCGGTTCAGCAGATGTCCAAGTCGCCATGCTGACCGATCGCATCACCAAACTCAGCGCCCACCTGAAAATCAACCAAAAAGACTTCGCCTCCCGGCGCGGTTTGATGATGATGATCAGCCGCCGCAAGCGCCTGCTGGCATACATCCAAAAGCAAAATGCCGATCGCTACAAAGCATTGATTGCCCGTCTAGGCATTCGCGGCTAAACACCAAAGCCAAAATTTGCGACAATATTCTTTAATCTTGGACAAACACCAAGACTTATTGAAAAATGTTCGAGATTTCAGGTCAGAGATAAAATATGTCCTCCGAACCACCCCGCAAGCGCTTGCCCTTTGAACCGGCAACAAATCGTAAAAAAACGCCTAAAAAGCCCCCAGAACCCCAAGCAAGCATAGCCTTAGAGTCGGATTCTGCCGACAAGCAGCCGAAAGCTAACAAAACCGGAAAACAGGCGCAATCCATCCCAGAAGTAGTCAGCCAACGCATGATATCTCGCATAGCGGTATTCTGCGGCATACCGACAATCCTGGGAATTTCCACATTTTTTGTCAGCTATTTGATAGTCAGCAAAGGCTTGTTTGATTTGCCCAACACAGCAGTATTGCTGGTAAGCATGGGCTGTTTTGGTCTAGGCGTTCTGGGATTAAGCTACGGAGTCCTCTCAGCTTCCTGGGATGAAGAAGTTTCAGGAAGCACTCTGGGGTGGGAAGAATTTAATACCAATTTTGGACGGATGCGAGAAGCGTGGCGCGCCGCGAAGCCAAAAAGTTAGTCATTAGTTATTAGTTATTAGTCATTAGTCATTAGCTAACAACTAAAATGTTAACCATCTAGAATTTGTTTTTGGGGAGGGAACAAGAACCCGCCCCACAACAATGCTAATAATACTGATATAAATAGATTCTCGATCGCCATTGCATCTATTTTCTCAGTGCATCAGAGTCATCATCCGTTTCTAGCCCAACTAAACAGGCAAAAAAAATATGATTATAGTAATGAAAGCCGGCACTCCAGAAGCCGAGATCGATCGCATCGACGAAGAGCTCCGCACTAGCTGGGGTTTGATACCAGAAAAAATCGTCGGCCGTTACAAAACCGTGATGGGTTTGGTGGGCGACACAGTTGAGCTCGAACCGATGCAACTGCGCGAAATGAGCACCTGGATTGAAGAAGTTCTGCGCGTGGAAAAACCCTACAAACGCGCTTCTCTGGAATATCGCCAAGGAGAACCCAGCGAAGTAACGGTTGCTACTCCTTTAGGAACTGTAACGATCGGCTTGCATCACCCGATCGCGATCGTAGCAGGCCCTTGCTCAGTCGAAAACGAAGAAATGATTGTCGAAACGGCAATGCGCGTCAAAGCTGCTGGAGCTCATTTTCTCCGTGGTGGCGCGTACAAACCGAGAACTTCCCCCTATGCTTTCCAAGGCCACGGCGAGAGTGCTTTGGGATTGCTAGCGGCGGCGCGGGAAGCTAGCGGTTTGGGAATTATCACAGAAGTTATGGATGCGGCGGACTTAAATGCGATCGTAGAAGTAGCCGATGTCATCCAAGTCGGGGCGAGAAATATGCAGAATTTCTCACTGTTGAAGAAAGTCGGAGCTCAAGACAAACCAGTTTTGCTGAAGCGCGGCATCTCCGCCACCATTGAAGAATGGTTGATGGCTGCTGAGTATATCATGGCTTCTGGGAATCCGAACGTGATTTTGTGCGAGCGCGGAATTCGCGGGTATGACAGGCAATATACACGCAATACCCTCGATTTGTCGGCAGTACCAGTATTGCGGACTCTGACTCACTTACCGATTATGGTTGACCCCAGTCACGGCACCGGTTGGGCGCAGTTTGTACCCTCGATGGCCTTTGCTTCGATCGCCTCTGGTACAGATTCGCTGATGATTGAAGTGCACCCGAATCCGAAAAAAGCTTTGTCTGACGGGCCGCAATCTTTAACACCGGATCAGTTCGACAAGTTGATGGAAGAATTGGCGGTGATTGGTAAAGTCATGGGACGTTGGCCGCAGCCTGTGCCAGTTTTGGCATAGTTGGCATAGAAACACCAGTAATAAGCAGGTCATCGCCAAAAAAACCATAGTATCTACAAGGTACTATGGTTTTTTTTCGTTTACCCGTTACTCATTGAATTAGCGATCGCTCTGATTCAAAATAGCCTCAATTTGATTTTGTACTTGTTCGAGTTCCCGACGTTTCTCAGCCAGCCAAACTTTTTGGGCTTCGCATTCTGCTCGCTCTCGATCGCACTTTTCCTGCTGTTCTAATAAATTCTCCCACAGCGACATTGCTTGCACGATCGCACCGCTAGCTGCTTCATTTCGCTCTTCAAATACTGCTTTAATTCTTTCTTTTATCTTCTCAAGAATCGACTCCTTAGATTCCTTAAATTTCTGCAATCCTAACTTACAAACTTTTTGCTTGATCTGAGAGTGAATTCCATCTACATCTAGCATCCCCAGCCCAAACGATCCACCTGATGCAGCAGCTAACCCTGCTAAAATAACTGGAATGATACCAACTCCTGCAAACGCCAGCAATGCAGCCGCGACGGCTCCACCAATACCTAAACCACCCAAAAAACCTCCAGCACCTCCAATATCTGAGTTGATTGATGAAGCGATATCTAGTCCATCGATACCAATTCCACCCAGATTTCTTGCGGCGAAGTTATTGAATTGAGTAACAAGGCTAGTGCTAAGTTGCAGATCCAACTGTTGAAAATCTTGTCGAATTGCAGAAATCTCTTCATTAATTTTGCTGTCTAAAATTGCTATTTTTTGTGTCAATATAAACTGCAATTTTTTGGCGCTCCAGTCATCAATCTCTTGTGTTAGTTCCTTCACAAATTGATTGGCATAATCTTGGATCAAGTGGTTTTGGCTCAAAATCTGATTGTGCTCTGAAGTCCATTCCTTACTTTTGGTAGCCATGCGATCGTCCAATCCTTCTTGCCACTCATGAAAAGACCGATCGACTTCCTTAGAAGATTGTTTTCTCAGTTCTCCTGCTAATAGTCTAATCTTAACATCGCGGCCGCTTGCTTCCGCCATCTGTTCAAATATTTTCTGTTTATCTCCTTGAGAAACTGTCAAATTTCCTTCTAACATTTCCCTATATTGACTCAATTTATCGCAGCCAGTATTAATAATTTGCTTAATTCCGGCTGCGGATTGGTTAAGTGCGATCGCGCCCCGTTTTTCTATCAAAAACTGTTCGAGAGATTTGGTGAAATCCTGAAAAGATTTCACATACTCATTTTCCGTCCCATCCAAAATAGCATTAAGTGCTGATTTAGCCGAAATAAAATGAATCCGGTTTTTACCAGCAATAATTGGTTTTTCCCCATAAACAATTGTTTCTACCCTGTCTTTTACATCCTGGCGATCCTCTTCACTCTCCAGCCAATCGAAAAAATTCACTGCAATAAAAATGTTTCTTGCACCTTCATCTTCTTTACCGTAATTCAATTCTTTTTTCAAGTACAAAAGCAGTTCTTCTTCTGTATTTGTTAAAACATTGTGAGCCTGAGTCAAAAAAATAACTGCATCAGCCGTTTTCAGGACTTGCTGAGTCGCCACTGCACGTTCCGCTTTTTCGTTCAATCCGGGAGTATCAATAATTTCTACGCCATTGCTGCACAACTCTAGTCCGGGATGCTCAAAAACGATTTCTGCCATTCCCAATTTGGCTATTTCATCTGCAATAGAACCAGAAGCTGCCTTTTTAGAAATAGAAGCTTTCTCTTGATATTCTTCCGGCGAAATCTCTTCCTTATATCCATTTTTGTAGTGACAAATAACCCGGCGCTTCGATCCATATTTCAAAATAGTCACCGTACCGCTACAAGGAGTAGCCCGCACTGGTTGGATCTTCTCGCCCAGCAAAGCATTGAGTAAAGTAGATTTGCCTTTACTAAACTCGCCTACAACAGCCACACGAAACCGCTGAGATTGTAATTTTAGAGATTCTTTTGTTAGTTCTTCTATTAAAGTAGGAGATAGCACGTTGCGATCGCTTCCATCTTGCAGAGTTAAATATAGTTTTCCACAAACAGCATCCAGTTGTTGTCGGTACAGTAGAAATTTTTTCAACTCCTGATAGGACGAAACTGACTGATTTTGATTTGTTTTGTGTTTCGGTTTTGCTGGTAAATGTCCGATAATGTGACTGGCAGCACGGACAAACATAGAATCGAGAGATTGAAATTGTGCTGGATCGAGTAACCTGTACACTTCTGCTAAAGCTGCTGTATCTGCGATCGCTTGATTGCTAAAAGTCGCTTCTAAAACTGCCAAGTATCGAGAGTCAATTTCCAGTGTGTTACCGATAAGTATTAAATACTCTTTTTCGCTATCGTCCATTGTCCCATCTGCTTCCGATATCTGATAGCCAAAACTAATCAGTAGGAGTTTTTCCTCCTCAGAAAAACACGCTGTCAGCGCCAACAACTCCTGCATTTTTTTGTAAACTTGCTGTTCCCGCACGCCCTTAACCATCGGCATTACCAATGGGCCCAAACTGCTGTTAGAGGGAATAAGTTCCGTCAAAGTTGCCCGCAATCGCTGCGTTTCCTCAGCACTTACCGTACCGTCAGCATGAATGACTCCCAGCAATACCGTCACCAGCCCCCCCAGAAAAAGCACAGGCGGATTAATATCCTGTTTTCGGAGTTTTTGCCCTGTCAGCAGCGAAACAAGCTCAATTGTTTGGGGACTAATTAACGAATTATTCATTGGCAGCGCCTAATAATATTTCTTTTATTAAATGGATCATAATAGATCAGTTGTTGTGTTGGTTTCTACCAGGGTAAAAATTTATGATGAACTTTGTATTTCCCGCAGCGGTACAGGCTGCGATCGAGGCTGGCAAGTATGTACAAGTTTTTACATCTGCCGGAGTGCCGATCGGCATGGCGAGGGATGCAGCGACGGGACAGTTTGTGGCTCATGCGGTTGGCGCGATCGTCAACAATAGCCCGCTAGCGCCCTTAGTGTTGCCCGTGCAGCTTGTCATGAGTGGCTTGCAGATGTACCAAAACTATAAGGGCGTTGAAGCCGTCAAAGCTGATTTGGAGGTGCAGAGGCAGCAAATTCAGATGGGCTTTCAAGCCGTCCAAGCCAGTATGGGAGTGCTGCAAGCGACAACAGCCGTCATTGGTGTGGGAACTTTCGCCGGGGTAGCCTTGTCAGCGGTGAATTTGCACCAGACATTGAAACTAAAAAAAGCGGTTGAAAAGCTGGAAGTTAAAGTAGAAAATGGTTTCATCAATTTAGAACAACTTTTGAAAGGTCAAGGCGCAGAAATTAAGCAATTAATTTCGGAAGTGGTTGCAGATATAAAATTTGAGAACCATCGCCTAGTCTTAGTGCGGGCTTACGGGTTATTTAATCAAGCAATTCAACGAATGCGATCGGCTTTGCAACTGCAAGATATCAACCGCCGCAATGCTGAAATTGATGCAGCGCGAGGGATGTTGTTTGAGGCTTTAGCTGATTACAGAAATCCGCAGTTGTTGTCAGAAACCTGTGCGGCGGGACAGTTGCGGCGGTTAGAGTGCAGTTGGACGATCGAACAAAGTATTATTGCGACTTATCAGGTGCAAAATGAGTATGGGGCTGCGGGCGATCGTATTTCTCAACTTCAACAACAAATCCGTCAAGATAGCCTCGGTATTATACACTGTTGTGACTCAGACGAAGAGCTTGACTTTCTTTTTCCTGAAATTACGTGCATTCACGATCGCGATTTAGTTTTATTAGAGACTTGGCAAAATCAGATTGAATGGATGAAAGCTTTACCGCCAAGTGAATTAAAACAGTTGCAAAGTGCTGATTTTAGTAAATCTGACTCTGCTGTTAAGGTGGAGAAAAACTCAGCCGCAACAGCTTTAGCAATCCCAGAGGAACAGTTATTTTATGAAAATTTGAAGCCGAAGTCTCATTTTTACGCGCTTCGCACTCAACTGGAATGGATGCTCGATCGGCAGCGACGTGAAGAGTATGAAGATTATATCATTGAACAAGGGGAACTAGGGGGTCATACAAGTTTAGTATCGTCGAATTTGGAAAAAGCCTCTGATTTGGCTGTGGCTAATCTATTTTGGTACTTCAAAGTCCGGGATGAATCCGAAGAGGAATTAGAATTAGATTCTGATGAAACTACGAATAATACTGCTACTGCTACCGTTGTTGCAGAATCTTTCCCAAGCGATAAGGTTAAGCACCAAATTTATGAAAAACTCAAAGCCGTTGTTGCCAAGCAACTAGAATTTGAGGCAAGTCAAGTCACCATCAACGCTAATTTTGCCAGTGATTTAGGAGCAGATTCTCTCGATGCAGTAGAGCTAATTATGGCCATTGAGGAGGAATTCGACATTGAAATTCCCGATGAAGCTGCGGAGAACATAGAAACAGTTCAACAGGCTGTTGATTACATTTACAAAAAAGTTGCTGTTTAAAAAGCAAAGACAGTAACCAAGTTCAAATTCCTTAAACAGAAGAAAGCACTAGAAAGACTTCAAGCTTTCATGTAATACCAACTCACCAGAGCGATCGGTGTAAGGACACGGCCAAAGCCCATGTCCCTACCAAAAATTGTACGACCAATGTCATTTTCATTATTACAACAAACATCAAAAAAAATGAAGTCTAAATCAGTTACCCAAATCAGCGGAATTCCCGGTCAATTAGTCGGTGCAGTTCCCGTCCGAACCAGCGGTACAGGAACTCTTAAAATTGTTGGGGACACCTTACAAGGAAATTTCACTTCATTTTTTGGGTTAGAAATCAAAGAAATTGTCATTCCCATTCAAAATGTCAAAGCAGTTGAAATAGGGGAAGGCTGTACTTGGTGGCTGCTCGGACTCGGAATTCTAACCCTCGGCTTATTCTTCATTGGTATTATCTTCATTGTGTTGGCTTTTGTTGTAAAACAGCGTTATATTGCCATTTACACGAGTAGTAGTAATCTCATTCTGTTTTGTACAAAAAATGATAAAGTCAACCAGTTTCGTAACGAAATTATAGAAGCTTGTCGTCCCAAACCGAGCTATATGCCCCGACATTCTCAGTCTCCCCCACCACCGCCTTCTTTGCCAAATAGATTCATACTTAGCTAAATTTACCAGGTCGATCGCTATTTCTACCAAAGTGCGATCGCTCTTCTTTTGAGGAAAGCACAAAGCGCGGTAAAAACAAAAAACTTAGGGACATACAGTTTAAGGAGTAAAAATCTAATGCAACTAATTTTGGCAGAATTTTGTGGACGCTGGGGCTGTTCTTGGTGGGAGAAAATTATCACCATCATCTTGGTTAGTCTGAAGGGTAAGGGAGTTGTACTATTGCTGGGATTATTGCTGATTCCCATATTTTTGGTTGTGCTAATATTGCTAGTAGGCTTGATGCCAGCTTTTGAATTTATTGCTAGTTTTGGGAGAGACAAACAAGAACTCCAAAACCCAAACAATTCTCAGGAACAAGACCAAAGCATTTTATCAGCAGGAGCTAAGTTTGTCGGTCGTAGAGGAGCTAAATTTTTGGGTCGTAAATTGAAAGAAGTAAACAAACAGGAAGATGTCAATTCTCATGAACAAGACCAAACGATTGTATCAGCAGGGGCTAAGTTTTTAGATCGTAAAACAGCTAAATTTTTGGGTCGTAATGGGGAAAAAAAGTGATTTAATCCCACCAGTAAACCACAACAGGCGGCGGATTTTCATAACCCCCATAACCAATAAACACAGATGCCCGATCGCGATCCATCACTTGCACATCATCCGCCATCCAAGTCTTCCCAAAATCAACCAGCGGGTAAACGCAATCATCATCCCTACTCCAAATATAAAGCGTATCAGCGTGCCAGCGATCGTCCAAATCTCGCAGCAATAAACCCAAATTACTGTAAAGCCTACCGCTATTTTCATCCTCCGCAATCAGCGGCAGCATCATAAAATTCAGCCACAAATCTCTGTTCTGATATAGATCGGTTAAAATCGGTTCCGGGTCGAAATTATTCCAGCGTCCATTTTGCATCATCAGCGCTTCCATCAACTGCTGCGGCGTACATTCTCCGACAGCTAGCGACAAATCCACGCGCGGTGCAGGTGCATTTTGTCGAAATTTTTTATTTCTACCGCCTCGCCTTTCAACAAGCGTTTGGCGGCGTTGATGGCGCGGTTGAGCTTCAAAAACCCACGCCCCCCGCGAGTAACTTTTGGGAGTACCAACAGCGGGCAATGGTTCGGGAATTTCGTTAAATCCTGCCAGCAAGCGCTGATATCCGTCTGCTTCATCAAATGTCACCCAGTGCGATCGCCACACGCACTCCAAAACAAAACCAATTGTAACGCAAGGAGTGCGATCGCAGTCCATCAGGGCGATCGACCAATCATCGCTATCTTCAAACCGAGACAGCCACTGCGAAGCCGCCTCCCATTTAGGCAGCAAGTCTCCTTCTGGAGATTTCCGCATTTCCTTCATAAGCCGCACTCTGTCTGACGGAGTGAACATTTTAGGTTAGCCGCGAAGTTGAATAGTTCATTTGTAGCACAATTATTTAATCCAAACCATCAAAGCTCGATCGGGGTGATTGTCAGAATTAAAAAGTGCGATCGAGTCTGTAGGGTGCACACTGCGCACAAAGCCTCTACCAATAGCGGATCAAACCATTTTTTTGGGCAAATTTTTAAATTTATAGTCATTTCAAATAAATGTGAGACAAATGCAAGATGATGTAAAATCAAGAAAAATTGTTAACTCGGAGCCGAAAAATGGCAGACAGTCTAGATTTAAGAAAAAGAGTAGTGGATTATGTGGAAAATGGAGGGGGTATAACCAAAGCCGCCGCCCTGTTTAAAGTAGGAAGAGCAACAATATACAGATGGCTAGGGAGGGAAGACCTTCGAGCCACTAAGGTATAACACCGTGAGCGAAAGATAGACTGGGAAATGCTCAGAAAAGATGTAGAAGAAAATCCCGAAGCAAGATTAATAGAAAGAGCAAGGAAATTCGGGGTGAGAGCGAGTGCCATATGCTATGCCTTAAAGAAAATGAAAATTACGAGAAAAAAAAAAGAATTTCGTTATAGAGAAAGGAATAGAGAAGAAAGAATACAATACTACCAAACACTGAGAAATTTAATTAAAGCTCATGGGAGTAAAAGCCTTGTATTTATTGATGAGTCAGGGTTTGAAGAGTTTCATGCTTGTGTTTATGCGTGGTCAAAAAAAGGGAGAAAAGTATATGGGGAGAGACAAGGAAAACGCGGAAAAAGAGAAAATTTAGTAGCAGGAAGAAGAAAAGGAAACAAGGACTTGATTGCACCTATGGTCTTTACAGTCCGCTTTAATGCAGAAAGTTTTGAAGGGTGGTTAGCTTTATATTTATTGCCATCTTTAACAATACCATCAATATTAGACCTCTTGCAAAATAATTTTATGATATGATGAAAAGTTTTGCTGAAAGTTGATTGAATCCCAACTCTTAACT
>NZ_JAUBTG010000069.1:0-7952 GCF_036702395.1 Microcoleus sp. D3_18_C2
GATTTTAGATTTTAGATTTTAGATTTTAGATTTTAGAATTGACTTGCGCGAGATAAATGCTCTTTCTTGAGGATTTTAGATTTTAGATTTTGGATTGATTCCACGGATAAATGACGTGGCGGGTACCACCTTTGAAATTATTGGTCAAAATTGCCGCCCAAACTATTAACTTGAGGCATCAAAGTACCCATTTCCAATGGGCAAGATATTGGTCTAATTTGTCGATCGGCCCAGAGTGGAATTTTTACCTTGGGGGCGGGTATAATCACCACCCCACAAGAGTCTTAAGATTTTTCCCGATGCAAATCTTGATGCTTTTTAGCTTAAAAATATTGCTAGCCGAACTTACGAGGGGATTTGATCCGACGATACATCGGGGGCGATCGCCAGATTTGCTTCACCCGAAAGCACTTGAGCAGCAGATCCAGTAGTTAATCGATGATCGTAAGAGTGTGTTCCCAAACCCTTAACTTGGCGCATCAAAGTACCCATTTCCAAAGCACTCATCGCATAATTCCAGCCCAAATTGCTTTTAATTCCAGCCCTTTCCAAAGCTTGCTGCATCGTGTCAGTCGTCACCACCCCAAAAATCACCGGCACCCCTGTCTGAAAAGCAGCCGCAGCAATTCCCTTAGCAACCTCACCAGCCACAAAATCGAAATGAGGAGTTTGGCCCCGAATTACCGCACCCAGACAAATTACCGCATCGTAGCGGTGAGAAAGAGCCGCTTGGCGCGCCACCAAAGGAATCTCAAAACTTCCCGGAACCCAAAAAAAGTCCACCTGAGATCCATGAGGATTAATATCAACCCCGTGGCGTTTCAAACAATCTTGACATCCCTCCAAAAGTTTGTTAACCACCAAATCGTTAAAACGACCGATGACAATCGCAAATCGCAAAGATTCGGTGTGAGTAAAAGTTCCCTCGAAAACAGTCATAGTGTTCTACTTTAGATTTTAGATTTTAGGTTTTAGAGTTTTGTTTGTGAGAAGGCAAAAGTCAGAAAGCAGCAGCATCTCATTTGAATCTCAAGTGCAAAAACATACAGAATCGCGCGGTCTGGAAAATGCCTAGCTTCTGCCGAATGCCTTTCAATCGCTGGTGAATGCCTTCATCCTTCTATCTTTTACCTTCTTTATCCGATAGACTTGGGTGAAATTAAACGACTAAAAAGTTCAATACACCCACTGCAATAACCAGCAAAAACCACAGACCCGATCCGACATAAATCAGGGATTTAGACTGATTCCAGTTTTGGGGAGAGGCATAAGCAACTGGCACGCCAACGACCATCACAAAAGACAGCAGTACCAGACCCAGTAAAACGACTTGAAACAGAATTGATAACATCTTTTCTCCTTTCGATATAACCGTGCGTTGAGCGGAAATAGTTTCCCAGAACCGAAAAAAATCTTCCAAATTCTAGTTTTTGACAGTTTCCCGATAGTCGATCGAGAAATTGTCGGTTGATTGATACGAAAGAACCCAGGCAAATTCGGGCGTTGCGCGAACAGGCGTCAGCGGCTCTTAAGATTTTTATCAATTTTATCATTGTTCGTTACAGCACAGAAAACTGGAAAGGTTAACTTAAAGCCCGATCGACACATCCGGTTTCAGAGGGCGAGAAATTGCTACTGTTTGAGTTAGAGATGCGGGATTTTCGGCTATGGACTTAGTTTTGTGCCACACAACAGCAGATTTTGACGCCTTGGGGGCGGCGGTGGGACTTTGCGTGCTGCGCCCCGGTAGCAGGATCGTATTGACGGGCGGGTGTCATCCGACGGTGCGGGACTTTTTGGCGCTACACCGCGACGAGTACCCACTGATTGAACGCCGATCGGTCAATCCGCAACAAATTCGATCGATTACTATAGTGGATGCCTCCGGGCGCGATCGTTTGGGAAAAGCCGCCGAGTGGCTGGATTTGCCACAAGTAAGGGAAATTGCTATTTTCGACCACCACCTAGAAGCGCATTCAGACATCCCCGCTACTGTTACGCAGATCGAAGCAGTCGGAGCCAGCACAACATTAATTGTTGAAAAGCTCAAAAATCAAGCAGAAAACAGCGACATACCCTTCCGCCTTCTGCCTTCGGAAGCAACAGTAATGGCCCTCGGCATCCACGTCGATACAGGTTCCCTCACCTTTGAGGGCGCAACTGCGCGAGATGCCATAGCTTTGGCCTGGTTGATGGAACAGGGAGCGAGTTTGGGGGTAATAGCTGAATATGTAGAACCCGCTTTGTCTCCTCAATTGCAAGATTTGCTGAGAGAAGCGCTCAAGAATTTGCGATCGGAAACTTTGCACGGTTACAGCGTAGCCTGGGTGCTGCTGTCTACTGAAGCTTATGTTCCGGGACTTTCTTCGCTGGCTTCTCGCTTGCTCGATTTAACTGAAACCGATGCTCTGCTGTTAGGTAATGTTTATAAATTTAGCGAAAACGAAAACAACCGCAACATCGCTCCCGAATCGCCAGTTTCCAATCGATTAACTATTATCGGTCGATCGCGCATCGAAGGCACAAACCTCAGCGAATTGTTCAAACCCTTCGGCGGCGGAGGCCACGCCCGCGCCGCTTCCCTCGCTACCCGCGATGTTGACCCCCTGCTGACTTTAAATCAGTTAGCTGACGAACTGAAAGCTCAAATTCCCCACCCTCCGACAGCGCGCGAGTTAATGTCGTCTCCAGTGCGGAGTATTCGCCCGGAAACCTCGGTGGGGGAAGCTCACCGTATACTCCTACGTTACGGACATTCAGGGCTTTCTGTGGTCGATGCGGGCGATCGACTGGCTGGCATTATCTCGCGCCGCGACATTGACATTGCCCTGCACCACGGTTTCAGCCACGCCCCCGTCAAGGGTTACATGAGTCCGCAGTTAAAAACGATCGCCCCAGATACCTTGCTGCCGGAAATTGAATCTTTAATGGTGACATACGATATCGGGCGCTTGCCAGTATTGGAAAACGGTCAACTGGTGGGAATTGTGACTCGCACTGATGTGTTGCGGGAATTGCACCAGCAAAAAGCGCGAGACAGGGGAAGTAATGCAGAATTCTCTTATTGTGCCGTGTCCGAATCGGTTGAGCAGTTGTTGCGATCGCGCATCAGTCCCGAATTATGGCAATTATTGTCGATCGCCGCCAATATTGCCCAAAATCGCGGCTGGCAACTTTATATTGTGGGTGGAGCAGTCCGGGATTTACTCTTAGCCACGGATGATACACTGGCGCTAACAGATATCGATTTGGTTGTGGATGGAAAGTGCGGTTCCGACGATTCCGGTGCTGGTGTCGAGTTAGCTTCATCGCTGCAAAAACTTTACCCTGAATCGCGTTTGGACGTTCACGGTCAATTTCAAACCGCCGCGCTTTTGTGGCACAAAGACTCTGCTTTCGGCTCGCTGTGGGTGGATATCGCTACGGCTCGCACTGAATTTTACCCTTATCCGGCGGCAAATCCTGAAGTTGAAGCGAGTTCGATTCGCCAAGATTTGTACCGCAGGGATTTTACAATTAATGCGCTGGCTGTGCGGTTGGGTGTTCCTCGCAGCGGCGAATTGTTAGATTTTTTCTGCGGTTTGCTGGATTTGGAATCGAAGCAAATTCGAGTTTTGCACGCCAATAGTTTTATCGAAGATCCGACGCGAATTTATCGCGCTGTGCGATTTGCGGTGCGGTTGGGGTTTGAAATTGAGCCGCAGACGGAAGGATACATCCGCAACGCTTTGGCTAGCGGGATTTATTACCGAATTCAGGGGGAAAATGGCCGAGCTCCGGCTTTGGAAACTCGACTCAAAAGCGAATTGAAATACATTTTGCAAGCTCATTACTGGAAAGTTGCTTTGCAAATGCTGGGAGATTTGCAGGCTTTGCGCTGTATTCATCCTACTTTGGAGTTGGATCGGGAGTTGTGGCGGCAACTGCGTTTGCTCGATCGGTGTTTGCAAGGAAGGAAGAAGGAAGGCACGACACGGATTTTGACACGGATACACGGATTAATGATTGAGGGTGAGTCACGAGTCAGAGGGAATAAGGAAGAGGGAATAGGGAAGAAGGAAGAAAAAGAAAAAGCAACTATTCTCAAGGCTCAATCCCCAATTCCCAATTCCCAATTCCCAATTATCAATATTCCCGATTGGCAGATGCGGCTGGAAGTTTTGATAGCTTATGTAGCACCGGAATATCGCGGCAAGGTGGCTGCAAATCTTCAGTTACCTGCTGACAGCATTAAGCGGTTGGAAGTTTTGGAAGCCGGAAAGAAGCAGTTAGCGGAGAATTTGCCTAAGTGCGAGTTGCCGAGTCAGTTGGTGTTGCTGTTGAGGAATTATGAATTGCCGGTGTTAATTGCGATCGCCCTACAAAGTCCGCGAAGTGCACGCCGCCAAATTTGGGAATATCTCACCAAATGGACGAATGTTGAGCCGCCTTTGAATGGCAACGATTTGAAGGCTTTGGGTTATAAGCCGGGGCCTGGGTTTAAACGAATGTTGGATGATTTGTTGGCGGCGAAGTTGGATGGCGATTTGGGCGATCGGGCTGCTGCTATCTCTTTCTTAGCACAACGTTATCCTCAAACTTAGTAAGGTGCGTCAGCAGCGCGTTATTTTTTCTATAATTGATTAGCTAATTGCTGACGCACTCTACTGAATTTTTAGTTTTCAATCCCAAACAGGCTAACCAGGCGATCGTACATTATTGATATTTTGATAATTAAGGTGAAGAAACAGCGCGATCCTGGTTTAATCGCAATTGTCCTTGCAAACTCACTGGATTTTATAAATGTCAGCATTTTCCCTTTAAATTTCATAAAACGGCTGATCAGTCAAATGAAAACCTCAATCTTTACAAAAATTTTGTGATTGTAAAGATTCGATAAAGCTACGAGGGGTTATACCCCCTATGAGTTATAGTGACATACATATAGATGCACCCTGATGGCTTTCCCGTTCCACAAGAGCGGGATTTTTATTGGAAAAATATTGTATTAAGGAATGAGAATTAAATAACTTCCACAAGATTGTGGGATGGGCTATAAGAGCCCATCCAAAAAGGACGGGCTATAAGAGCCCATCCCACAATAACAATTAAAATTGTAAGTTATTTAATTCGCGATCCTAAGTTTTAAGACACCTGCTAGAGATAGAATTTGTGGAAAATTTCAATAGAACGATCGCCAGATGCAAAAATAGCACAGCTAAAGCAAACATGATGGTTCCGAGCGATCGAACATCCGCCCTAACTCCGCGAAATAACCCAAAGGCGGTAGCATAGTGTGGGAAACGGCATCAATGGAAGCTCAACTTAGCGTTCACAGCAGCCCTGCAACAGGGCGAAAACACCATAATTAATAGTTGATTGTACTCTGATTTTTGATTTTTTATGGATTAACAAGATTTCACTCATGATGTTAGGTCAATTTTCTGGAATTCCAACTAGATGATGCTTAGCTTCACAAATTTTTAAGTTTTTTTACTGAATCTTGTCTCCGATCATCAACCCTCTTTATCACTTATATCATGTCCGATCGAGCGATTAAAAGGGCGGGTTTTTGAGATTGTCAATTATTGGAATATATTTTTCGTGCACCCGCCCCTACGGTATTAGGGGTAATCGACGGGACATAATATTAAGCAGTGTATTTGCCAGTTTGGGGGAGCGAATGTGAGTTATAAAACAATTAAAAACCCGGTTTCTGCTTAAAGAAATCGGGTTATTGAAATCGATGGTGAAGCGCGATTTTCTGTCTACACTATTCGGAAAATAAAAGGGTAGCGGTAAGGTTGGTTAGGAGTTTGCAAAACGTGGAGGATAGCCATTATTGTCAGTCCCCAGTGTAGCAGATAACCTAGGGGGACTAGGATAAAGCCAGCAAGACCAAAAGTGACGACAGTTAACACCACAATCACGGTGCTGTACACCCATACATTAAGGTGAAAATTGATCGCTTCTGTGGCGTTTTCTTTGACAACGGGGTCATCTGATACTAACAATACAGCGATCGGCGCTCCGATCGAGAACAGTAACGTGCTGAAAAAAATCGCCCCGTGGCACACCAGTGATAGCAACTTCCGCTTGTCCGAGTCGTACATATTATTTTTGTTCCTTGACTTTATTGATAATTTTACCTTTAATAGCAACTGTAGCACAGGCTATAATGGCGATCGGGTGATGATTCCCCTACCAAATTGTGATGACAACAGAACTCGAAACTGAACTGCTAACTGCTGTTGAGCGCCGGCGCAACTTTGCTATTATCTCGCACCCTGACGCGGGAAAAACTACTTTGACAGAAAAGCTGCTGCTGTACGGAGGTGCAATTCACGAAGCAGGTTCTGTGAAAGCGCGGCGGGCTCAGCGACACGCTACCTCTGACTGGATGGCGATGGAACAGCAGCGGGGAATTTCTATTACTTCTACTGTTTTGCAGTTTGAGTATAAAAAATATCACATTAATCTGCTCGATACTCCCGGACACCAAGATTTTAGCGAAGATACTTATCGCACTCTGGCGGCGGCTGACAATGCGGTGATGCTTGAGGATGCTGCTAAGGGTTTGGAACCGCAAACTCGGAAGTTATTTGAAGTTTGTAAGTTGCGAAGTTTGCCTATTTTTACTTTCTTTAATAAGCTCGATCGCCCTAGCAGAGAACCTTTGGATTTGTTGGACGAAATTGAGAAGGAATTGGGGTTGCAGACTTATCCGGTAAATTGGCCGATAGGTACGGGCGATCGCTTTAAAGGTGTTTTCGATCGCAGGGCGCGCAAAATTCACTTATTCGAGCGGGCTAAACACGGTTCTCGTGCTGCTGTTGATACCGTCATCGAATTGGGCGATCCGCGCATTGAAGATTTGTTGGAACAAGACCTTTACTATCAGCTCAAAGAAGAGTTAGAACTGCTGGATGAGTTGGGAACTGAACTCGATTTAGATTTAGTTCGGGCTGGAAAAATGACACCAGTTTTCTTTGGCAGCGCGATGAGCAATTTTGGGGTAGAACTGTTTTTAGATGCGTTTTTAGATTACGCTATGAAGCCGATCGCCCGCAAGAGCAGCGCCGGAGATTTGCCGCCAACTTATGAAGATTTTACCGGGTTTGTGTTTAAGTTGCAAGCGAATATGGACCCAAGACACCGCGATCGGGTGGCGTTTATTCGGGTTTGTACGGGCAAGTTTGAAAAGGACATGAACGTGACTCACGCTCGCAGTGGTAAAACGGTGCGTTTGTCAAGGCCTCAAAAGTTATTTGCTCAGGATCGGGAGTCGATCGAGGTTGCTTATCCGGGCGATGTGATCGGTTTGAACAATCCGGGAGTATTTGCGATCGGCGATACTATTTACACCGGCCAAAAACTGGAATATGAAGGGATACCCTGTTTTTCTCCCGAACTTTTTGCTTTTTTGAGAAATCCCAATCCTTCTAAGTTTAAGCAGTTCCGCAAAGGCGTTTCGGAGTTGCAGGAAGAAGGCGCAGTGCAAATTATGTACTCGGTTGATGAGTCGAAACGCGAGCCAATTTTGGCGGCTGTCGGACAGTTGCAATTTGAAGTTGTGCAGTTCAGAATGCAGTCGGAATATAATGTGGAAACGACGATCGATATGTTGCCTTACAGTGTAGCTCGTTGGGTTGACGGCGGTTGGGAGGCTCTGGAAAAAGTTGGGCGGCTGTTTAATACGGTGACGGTGAAAGATACTTGGGGAAGGCCGGTTTTGCTGTTTAGAAATGAGTGGAATTGCCGGCAGGTGGAAGGGGAGCATCCTGTTTTGAAGTTAAATGCGATCGCCCCTGTGGTTTCTGGTTTGGCTGTTAGCGAGGAGTGAGGGGGATAATTGGTTGATTCCGGGTTAGGTTAAGTCATTTTCAGAGCTGACACACGGGGCTAAAAACCGGGTTTTTTCGATAATTCTTGGTTTTGATTCGTAGATTCGACCAAAAACCGGGTTTCTTTGA
>NZ_JAUBTG010000069.1:8052-28269 GCF_036702395.1 Microcoleus sp. D3_18_C2
AGGCTGACGCGCGGGTGGCCAGAAACCGGGTTTTTTCGATAATTCTTGGTTTTGATTCGTAGATTCGGCCAAAAACCCGGTTTCTTTGAAGGCTGACGCGCGGGTGGCCAGAAACCGGGTTTTTTCGATAATTCTTGGTTTTGATTCGTAGATTCGGCCAAAAACCGGGTTTCTTTGTCGGAGTGTGTCAGTCCTGTTAATCTTATCCCCCAAACGTTTTAATAACTCTTTAGGTGATAAAATTGGTAAAGTAGCACCGGCGAAATCTCCTGCATCGCGGGTGACGATCGCCTCCAAGTTATCTGACAGCGCACAAGCTAACTGCACGGCATCTTCAAAATCGGTTAAATTAGATGCAAATGCTATTTCCCAAACGTGGCGATCGACGGCAGATACTTTCATTAATGCTAGTGTTTCAGCAATAGCTTGCCTAGCGTGATCGAGGCTGCGAGTTTGCCTTCGGACAATGTAGAAGATATTTGTTAAGGTTGTTGCCGTTACATATCCCTCAATTTGCTCATTTTCGATCGCCTCAAATAAAGCATCAGCATCTTCTACAAACGGTTCTCGTTCTAGCAAACTATCGAGGATAATGTTGGTGTCTATTAATACCTTCATTTTAGGTATTTCTCCACCAAACGCTCTTCTAACATGAGTGCAACTTCGGCATCTGTTGGAGGTGGCGTATCGGTTTTTGCTAGCCCTCTGAGTCGCTTCGCCGCACCTTTGCGATCGGGCCGCAATCTAATTTCAAATTCGTCATCTGTTGCGGGTGGTGTATCAGTTTTTGCTAGCCCCGTCATGGGTTCCACAAAATCATCTAGCAGAGGTTGGCGGGGTCGGAGTTCCTGTCTGATGGACTCAACAATCGCGTTGACTAGAGCTAATCTGTCGGTAACTGATAGTTTGTGCGCTTCTCGGCTTAATGGCAGCCAAGGAATTTGGGGTATTTGGGATTCGTTCATATTTATATTTTGATATTTTCTGGGTGTATTTTAGCAAATTTAGGGCTGACGCACGGGTAGCCAGAAACCGGGTTTTTCCCTTGAATATTTCGTTGTGATTCGTAGATTCAGCCAAAAACCCGGTTTCTTTAGTAGTTTCATCACCCAACAACTAACATAAACTGCTCTCGTTTAGCTGCGAAACTCAAGCAAGCTAAAATATCCTGTTGCGTGAGATAGGGAAAATCCTCTAGGATTTCTTGATAAGTCATCCCAGAAGCGAGATATTCCAACACGTCATAAACCGTAATTCTCATACCTCGAATACAAGGTTGACCACCTCGCTTACCCGGTTCGATCGTAATGATCTTAGCGATGTCTTGGTCTGACATGGCATTTTTCCTTTAGCTACTGTTTTCAATTTTAGCATCAAAAAATAGAGATTAAAACCTGGCGATTGAAATCGCTTCTTGTCAAACAAAGTCCGCGCAACGCGAGACTAAAAGAGCAAGGAAGTATTTAACCACAAATTGGCATAATTCTTCAGTCCTCTTGTAGAGGACTTTAGCTTTGAGGCAGGGGTTTAAACCCCTGTCGGATCGTGGCGATCGCGCAATATCTCAGAAACAAATAATTTTAGTGAAATTATTTAAGTACCTGGCGGCAAAAGTTGCAACTAATGACAGCAAAATAGAGCTGTGTTAGAACAGTTATCGATCGACCACCCAAGCTATCTTAGAAAGGACGCGATCGCCAGCACTGTAATGGTATCTCCACCTAATTCAAATCAATCGGGTTCATCTGCAAAACAGTCTCTAGAGGCTGGGTTAGCTGCTTTGAAAGCGCGGGATTACGATCGGGCGATCGCCCTTTTAGAATCCGTTACCCAAACCGCAGCTAATCAGCCGTCGGGAATCCGCGCGCAGATGGGGTTAGTGGGTGCGTACAAAGCAACCGGTAATCTGAAAAAGGCGATCGCCCTGTGCTCTTCCCTCGCCAAAAGTCCCAACCCTCAAGTCAAAACTTGGGCCGATCGCGCTTTAAAAGAATTAACCCCCCCTCCCCCCCCAAAACCACCGGAAAATAAACCAAAATCCGCAGAAACTCCCCCCGAAACAGGCTTTGTCGCCTTTGATGCCGGAACAAAATCGCCGAAACAATCGATTGGGGGCGATGGCTTACGCCCCGCTTCGCTACGACCTACCGTAGACAAAAAAACAGGATTTTTACCTTTAGAGCCTGCTGTAGAGCCTGGGAACGCCAAATCGCAACCGATTTCCCCGCCACCTCCACCCCCCACAAGCCAGACTTCTGAACCGGAAAACTCGACCGAAACCGCACCCGAAACCGCAGAAATTAGCGGCGAAAATAGTTCCGCTTCCCCAACAGATATTCCCGGAGTCGCCAGCCCAGATATTACCACTTACCAACTCACTTGGCGCGACACCGGGCGCGCCAAAAGCCCGCGCCCGCTCAAACCGCTGAAGTTGCTGGAGTTTCGGATACAAGCCGTTGCAAGTGCGATCGCCCTATTTTTCCTAGCCCGGTTTATCCTGCAATTCCTGCTGACAAACACTAATTCTCTGTTGGTTCAGCTTTACATATTCACTAGACTGCCTATTTTCGCGCCGATTCAGCTTTTTTACCGCGATCCAACTCCGTTTGTTCAGATGGTTTTTGGATTGCTTTTGGCCTCGTCTCCCTGGCTGATAGACTCGCTGCTAAAACTGTTTTGCGGCATCGAAACCCTGCGCGGGTCAGTTTTATCCAAGCACAGCAAGGAAGCTAGTCGGGTACTGCGAAGTTATTGTACCAAGCAAAATATGCCGGTGCCGGTGTTGAAACTCTTGCCGCTGAATGTTCCTGTAGCTTTCAGTTACGGCGGTTTGCCCCGTTTTGCTCGGATTGCTGTGAGTCGCGGGCTGTTGGAACAATTGACGGATGATGAAATTGCCACGATTTTCGCGCGGGAGTTGGCCCATATCTCTCACTGGGATTTTGCGCCGATGTCGCTGGCGCTGCTGGTGATTCAGATTCCTTACTTGATTTATTGGCAGGTGGCGCACTGGCAAGAGCGGTTGTGTGATTTAATGACGATCGAGTTTTTGCGTTCTGCTGTTAAATTTGTGGCCGCTGCAATTTCTGCTACGAGTTACGGGATTTATAAGTTGTTGCGCTGGCCGATGTTGTGGCTGTCGCGCCGCAGAGTGTATTTTAGCGATCGCACTGCTGCGGAAATTACGGGCAATCCTAACGGTTTGACGCGGGCAGTGGCTAAAATTGCGATCGGCATTGCTGATAATATCGAACAGCAAAAACAAACTAGCTTTTTCCTGGAAAGTTTCGATCTATTGTTACCTGTAGGCGTTGGACAAGCTGTAACCCTTGGTTCTGCTGCATTACACGCGCCGCTAGAACAGATTTTGCTGTGGGATGTCAGCAATCGGGAGCGCAATTGGTTGACGGTTAACCGCGCGCATCCTTTGCTGGGAGAGCGTTTGAAGCTGTTGGCTCTTTATGCTCAATTCTGGCAACTGGAGACAGAGTTAGATTTGGTAGACGCGGGAGTGCAAGAACAACCCAGGAAAGGAAAATTGTCTCTGTTTAAGTCAATAGTCGAATTTAAAGATTCAAAACTATTTTTACAGGGTGCGCCGTTTTTTGGAATTCCGATGAGTTTGGCGATAGTCGGGGTGCTTTGGCTGATTGGGGGGATTTTTTCGAGGACGAGTATTTGGCAGTTGGATTGGCTTTGGGGCGATCGATCGATTATTTGGGGCTGTTTGCCGATCGGATTTAGCATCGGTACTTTGATGCGGATCAATTATTTCTTCCCGGATATTATACCGCGAGAAACCGCTTCGCCGAGTTTGCCGGAAATTTTGTCAAATCCTGATAGTTTGCCGCTGGATGCTGAACCGGTGCGGCTGGAAGGGCAACTTTTGGGTCGATCGGGTATGAGTAATTGGCTGGGACAAGATTTGATTTTGCAAACGGCGACGGGTTTGGTGAGGTTGCACTATGTTTCGAGGTTTGGCTACATTGGCTCTTTGTGGCCATTTTTGTTCAAAGAGACTACTCGCCCTAGCGATTTGATCGGAACATCTGTGGTGGCGACTGGTTGGCTGCGCCGGGGTGCTACTGTGGCGATCGACCTTGAAAGTCTCCGCAGTCAAGGAGGGAGGGTTAGTGACAGCGGACATCCGATTTGGTCTGCGATTTTGGCCTTTGCTGCTGCTTTTTGGGGCGCATACATTATTATCCAGGGGCCAAGGTGAGACGATTTTGGATTTTAGATTTTGGATTTTAGATTGAAGAATGGGAAATGACTTACTGCATAAGGGTTTCGAGGTTGCCTACAATTGCATTTTTTACAGGTATGAGGAATAGTTATCAGATTGCCGCACTCGATCGCGCACAACGCGCAGCCCCAGATGAGTTTTGAGTTAAACAGGGGATGGGCGATCGGATTCTGGAGTTGCTCCCTACGCACCCTACAGTCTATCCGTTACATCCGTTACATCCGTTACATCCCGTACATTGCTCGTTGCCGAACTTCCTTCGTAAAGAAAAGTTGCTTTTTTGCCAGCGGTCTGTTACATTAGTTTACATAAATTGGATTGAATCAAACAGCGCGATAACTTCAGTTGGCTAAAATCCCTTAAGGCATTGCGTAAAAATTGTCAACATCCCAACACAGCAAGTACAGCCAGCCGCTTGTCGGCTGTTTTTTTTCGATCGCTATTTTTGCTGTGCGGGATGAATTCTCAAAAGTGATTCAGATGTGGTTTCCGTTAAATACAGACTGAAATCTTCCTAAATAACTAGCTCTGTTACCAAGGCTGTGATACCTTTAAAGAATGCTCGGACTCTGCCGGGCCGGATTTAAGGGATAGTGGGTAAATGAGTAGTTCTCAGCATTAGGAGCGAGATTAGGAACGAGGTAAGATTACTGGCTGAAAAAATGTTAGCCATTTTATCCATCACTGTATTAAACTGAATACTGGCATTCCGATCGCTTACAATTGACATCCTTGGACATAAATTTCTAGACGGCGCTGGCTATAAACATTCTGAATCAAAACCGGAAGCAAGTAATACAGAATAGCCAATAGCCTAAACATTTGAGTGATGACTAAAAGTTTACACAACAACCTGAGATTTAAAAGCTCTCTGCATCGGCGGTTAAGTTCCGGCCTTATCAGAGTAAATCATCTTTTTGTTCTAAAAGGTGGGGGGAGCTGTCAAGGTTGGTGGGAGGAATGCGCCAATTCTCCGGTTATGTGGTGTTTGCCTGAAGTCAATATTCAGTTGACTTCAGGTAATTCTGTTCGAGCAAATTAATTAAAATCCAAGTCGGGAGGAATTTTTCATGTCTATTCGTCTTTATGTTGGCAATCTACCCAAGGAACTCGATCGCCAAGAATTGCAAGAAGTTTTTGCACCGGAGGGCGAATCTGTTACCACCAAGGTAATTACAGACCGCAAAACTGGAAAATGCCGAGGATTTGGTTTTGTGACGGTGCTAACCGACGAACAAGCCGACCAAGTTATTGAGAAATACAATGGCTTGATGTTCAAAGAAAACCCGCTGAAAATAGAGAAGGCATTACCCCGCTCTAAGGGTAAATCTGAGAAGGGCGAAGACGATCAGCAGCAGTCGCCCCAGTCACCACAGTTGGTGTCGGCATCGGCGTCTGTTCCAATGCCTGTGCCTGCGCCCCAGCAACAGCAGCGCTCGTCAGCTCCCCCTAGCCAAGGTGGAGGCGCCTCCAGCAAAAGCAATCGCCGTCGGGGTGACAACAACAAGTCTCGCCGCAATCAGTCAGCAACAACGGTGTCGAGCGCTGATTCCGGCTCGGTGCAGCCAGATCCGCGCTGGGCGAGTGCTCTGGAAGAACTCAAGCAAAGATTGGTGGAAGCTCAGACTACTAATTAGTCGAAAATGGCGGCTAATTGCTGCTGCCTCTCGACTGTGGTTGACTGAATGTATCTGGAAGTGCGATCGAGAATCGGTCAAAAAACCCTGTTGTCGATCGCACTATTTTATTGCAAAAAAACCTGTAATATCATGTCCTATCAATTACCATTAATATGGTAGGGGCGGGTTCACCAACAATACCCGCCAATAATTGACAATCTCAAAAACCCGCCCCGGCCGGGTTCTTACGGTCAATCGATCGCACCAGTCCCAATTCTTTAATCGAAAAAGGTATAAGTCCTCTTTATTCGATCGGCCCGAATTCGATTGTCTCAATAAACTCAAAAATCTTGTTCATAATTCCCTCAACTTCAGACTCCAGGGAACCCAATTCATCCCCCTCCTGATAAATTCGCTGACAGCTTACCGTGTAGCAAAAATCGTCAGCAATAAAAGCCATAAGTCCCCGGTAAGCATCCAACCGAGTCAGAGGGCGATCGTTTTCTTGCACCCTGATAGTTGCACCCCCAGGCAAATCTAAAACCACGAAATAAGCTTCTTCATCTTCTAAATATTCTGCGTGGAGTAACTTAGAATTGGCAACATTAGCAAGAATTGCCTGAGAAACAAAATTGTCGAGAAAAGACTTGAGATAACCTTCCTCGCCAACCGACTCGATTGTTTCTTCCACTTCACCCGCAACAGGGAAATAATCAATTTTCAGCAAAACGCCAAAGTCGTCAGAAAATGCGACACAGCTTTCTTGCTCATCAATTTTACCGCCTCGTTCCTCATCAACGGGAATGGGAACGCTAAAATTGCCTTCAGGAGATACGTACCATGCCGCATCGAAATCAGACTCTTCGCCCTCTACTTCCGAGTAAGCAGCAATTACATCCTCAATAATTTCTGCAGCTTCCTCGTCTTCCACACCTAATGCTTGCTGGAATTCCTGAAGAAAAGCCTGGTGCTTCTGAGCTATTTCGCCATCTGCGACAAACATTGCTGCGGTTATGGCAAAAGTATCCAATACTAACTCATCGGGCATGGATTGCCAAGCAGTATTAAATAATGCTCCTAAACCGTCTTGGGCAACAATACCGGCGAGTCTTTGAAACATTGCTGACATATCATCTTCCGAGTATTCAGCAAATATTTCTGATTCCCAAAGTATGCTTTCTAAGATATCAGCATCCGTATCAGGGGAATTTGCCTCCGCTGCCACAAGTGCTACCGCTGCTACGGATTCTTCTAAAGTCAAGCTTGCTTCGGATTGGTCTTCTGAATTGAATATTTTATCAAACTTGCCCACAGGTTTTGCCCCGCTAGTGTTGAGTTTTGCTATTCATAGCCAATTTATGACATAAAAAGATAGTAGTCAATCGATTTTAGATTTTAGATTTTAGATTTTAGATTTTAGAATTGACTTGCGCGAGATAAATACGTTCGGCAAGTTTCATCGGGTACAGGTTTTTTATTTCTGGACGGATGAATCACGTGGCGGGTATCCTGGATGCGGGAATTGTCAGGGATACTCTGGACGCCGGACACGGCGTAGTGCTTCCCTACAGATATCGCACCCGACACGGCGCTGTGCCGTTTCCCTACAGATATCGCCTATTACCAGGGACTGCCAATTATTGTGAATCCGGCCCAAAACGTCGGGTGTGAGAAATCTGCATTTGGTACTTGCGCCGATTGGGTAAGGTCGATCGCGCCTTCAGTCCCCCGCAATTGACCGTTTTTAATTAAAATTTGTTTGTGGATCATTGCCAGTTGAGCTTTTCTGAGCGCTTCAGCTTTAATGTTTTCCGATCGCAAATTGCCGTAAAACTCGGTCATCAACGCCAAAGTGCCGATATCATTAACTTTCCACAAACTCGCTAGCGCTGATTTTACACCACTGCGGACGGCCAGTCCAGCAAATCCCATTTCTGCTGTATTGTCCCCGATCGCAGTTTCGCACGCACTCAGCACTAATAATTCTACTTGTCGGCGATCGTACCACTTCGCCAACCTAAATTCATCTAGCGCCAAAGAGCTGTCCCACAAATCAATCTCAGCTTCTTTTTTTCCATTTTCGCCTTGAGGAAAACTGGCGTGAGTAGCTAAGTGAACGATTCCAAATTCCTGTTGTTCTCGCTGTTTTCTCAGGTTTTGCAGGGTAAATTCTTGATTGAGAAAAGAGCGACCTTGCCACAAGGGAAATCCTGCTGGATTTTGCGTTTCTGTTCTCCTCCCGGCGATCGCAGATAATTCGATCGGCACTGCTGGCAAACGCTCTTTCTTGGTGTGTGGAAACTCTGAAGCACCCATTGCTAAAACTTCGGCATTCAGCAAACTTTGATAATTGGTGTTAGTCAAGCTGATGCTGGGAATTGAACCTAGACTGTATTTTTCTATTAAAAATTGGTTGCCATCGTGTAAAGCTGCTATGGGCAATTGGCGCAAACCGGCATCAAATGCAAAAATGAGAGTGTCGATATTTAATGATTCTAAATTTTGAGAAATCGGTGCAACTAACCATTTGTAAAGTTCCTGGGCGCTTGGCAAATATCTTGTATCTTGCGAACCCCAAGGATTCCCTAAATATTCCTGCAAATATTTCACATTTTTCTTTAATTCTATTATTGTGGCAAGGGCGACTTTTTTGATAATTGGAGGGCCATCTGGAACTACTAAAATTAGCCACAAGTCTCGGATACCTGCCACAACGTAAACAATTACAGCTTGCTTCCCGGTTTCTTCCTTAATTGTTTTGAGAGTTTCTCTTAGATATTGAACGTTGATTTTTTTATCCGTGAAATTTTCCCCATAATAATTTTCGTAGTCTTGTTCAAAGAGTTGGTCAATTAAAGCAACAGCATCGTTAGCATTGCCTTGTTCTAAAGTTTGTTCTACGAGCAACCTGCTAATTGGTGAGGGAAAGAGATTTGGGATATCTGCGGGTGGGGGATTTTCTGCGATCGGAGTTGCTACGGGTGCTGGAGTTGGTTCGGGAGTTGGGGCGGGTGCTGGAATTGTTGCGGGAATTGGAGTTGGTGGCGGCGCTGGAGTTGGTGCGGGAATTGGTGCGGGCGCTGGAGTAATACTCGGTGAATCTTGAACTGGCGCTGTATTTATTGCAGCTATTCTCTCCCAAAGATCAGAAAGATTGACATCAAAGGGTTCAGAATTAGCAATCGGTAAACTAGGAGTTTGCACAATTATTTCCGGCGGAGTTTCTGCGACTGAAACAGTTAAATTGTCAGTAGATGTCTGTGTGGAAATTAGGTTATTTGCTTCGGCTCCCGCAATCGTGTTAACTGACGGGGAGTAAGGAAGTTCTAGGGAGATAATTGTTTCATTGTTACGCTTCCAATCTAATTCGGTATTTCCCGTTTCAGCATTTTGGTCGATCGAGGTTTGTGCTCCCAATAAATCGCCAATTAAAAAAGCTAACTCCTGTTGCGGAGTTTGGCTTGGGCTGACAGCGGGCGCGGGTACGATCGCACTTGTAGGTGCGGGTACGATCGCACTTGTAGGTGGTGGCTGAATCTGAGTTACAGGCTGGGTTAGAGAGGCAAGAGGGGCTGTGGGCGCGGGATTTGGCGCGTTTGAAGGTTGAGGGGCGATCGTAGGTTGAGTGGCGAGGGAGGAGAGGATTTGGGAAACAGAGGGAAGGGTAGGTGTCGAAGCTATGCGGGCAGCAGCGTTTGGGGTTGTGGGCGTTGAGGGCTGTGTGGGGCGCGCGCGGGGTGGCAGTACGAATGAAGCGGGCAATTCAGGTAGTTGGAAGTCGATCGCAAAATCAGGTATCGGATCGGGTGTTGCCGAAGGTGCGATCGAAGTTTCGGGTGTTGCCGAAGGTTCGATAAATATTTGGGGAATTGGGAAAGGTGCGATCGAGCTTTCGGGAGTTGGGGCAGGTGCGATCGAGCTTTCGGGAGTTGCCGAAGGTGCGACGGGTACACGCGGTGGGAGTTGCCGTGAGGGCGTGCTTGCGGGCGCTGGAGTCGGTGTTGGGGAAGGCGCTGGAGTAGCTGCGACTGTGGGTGCGGGCGTGGGAGTAGCTGCGGCTGTGGGTGCGGGCGTGGGAGTAGCTGCGGGTGCGGGTGCGGGCGTGGGAGTCGCTGCGGGTGTGGGTGCGGGCGTGGGAGTCGCTGCGGGTGTGGGTGCGGGCGTTGGAGTCGCTGCGGGTGTTGGAGTAGCTGCGGGTGTCGGTGCAACTATTGGCGGCGGTACGGAAATAATTTGAATGCGATCGACATCCTGTCTGTGAGTATAGAGATAGGAGTTATCCGGCAAAATTGTTTGAATAGGATTAGAATTTCCCCTAGTAATTGCACCCGCCGTTCCATTTGTGGCAGAATCACCGACAATAAACGGCGTTAATCCTGCGCCTCCGTGGCGGATAATTATAGTACCGCCGCTGCTATCTCCAGGACTTCCAGCCGTAGAAATGCTAGCATTGATGCCGTTGCTGTCTGTGAAGGAATTGAGCGATCGAAAAAACCTTCCCATCCGAATCTCGACATTGCCTCCCGTACCCTTGCCGAGACTACTTTGAGCGTTAATTAGACTCGCAGTAATATCGCCCGCAGCACTGCGGTTATAAGCCGTAACATTCCCTGCATTCCCCTTTGCCGAAGAGTCAATTTTACCAACATTAATACTTCCGGTAGCGTCGAGCAAAATACTGCCGCCATTACCAGCAGACGAGGTATTGATATCGCCCGCAGTAATATTAGTTCCAGCATTCAGATCGATATTGCCGCCATTGTTAGGGGAAGTCGCATCAAGATTTTTAGTTGTGATTTCTCCGTTCTCACTAAACAAAGAAATTCCGGCGGGTGAGGTGATATTTTGGGCGGTAATATTATTCGTAGTAATAATGTTAATTGCAGCGGCACTTTCGGGAATATCATCTTGAATATTGACGCTGTTGAGGGGAGTAACACTGCCCACAGCACCGCCAAAATCAACACTTCCGGCATCGGGTTGAACAGTCAGACTGTAAGGCCCGTCAACAGTAGACTGAAAAGTAATATCGCCAGTCTCTAAAATTTTGACCGACAGGTTATCACCTAATGTTACCGGAGCGTTAAAAGTAATGTTATTGCGGTTGGTTTCGATATTTCCCTTAGCAGTAATAGAGTCATTTGCCTTGACATCAATATTGCCACCAGTCACAGTAATACTGGGAGCGAAAGTGCGGGAATTAATATCAGATGTCGAAACTGTTCCGCCAGCATTTATGGTGATATCTCCGCCCTTGCCATTTGCCGCAGCGGTAATAATTGGGCCGGCAGTTGTGTCGATATTACCGCCGCTTTGAATGCGAAGATTACCGCTATTGGCGTTGAAGCCGCTTAATAAGAGAGCGCTACCAATTCCTGCTGTACTGATGTTGGTTCCAGCTTCGAGGGAAATATTGCCGCCGTTGTTGCCGCCGATCGCATTGATGATTCCTGCCGTAGTGTCGATCGCCCCGCCGCTTTTAAACGTGATTGAGCCGCCGTCTTGATTGCCGATCGCCCGGATGTCGCTGGTAGTAATATTTCCCCCAGCATTTAGATTAACATTGCCGCCTATATTAGTTTTAAGATCGGGAGATGAACCGTCATAACTTGTCAATAGCTGGCCTGTAGTAATATTGCCGTTGCTATTAGTAAAGTTAAGATTTCCACCCTGTATTCCCGATACTAATACATTGCCTATATTAATGTCACCGCTGGTAGTAGATAAAGTAACATTGCTACCGTTGCCGTTATTAGAAGTACCCGTGATCGCGGTTCCTGTTGTCGGTGTTGTGATGCCGCTGTTGGCTTGAATGGTAAGATTTCCAGCAGCGCGATCGCCCGTGACATCGATCGTTCCGGTATTTATGGAACCGGCAGTGCTCGTAAGTGCGATCGGGCCGCCGTTTTGATTCGCTGTTACAGTGAGATTGCCAGTCGTAATATTGCGATCGGCACTCAAAGTAATTGAACCACCATTTTCCGGTAGAAAAATCGTATCATTTCCTGAATCCTGAGAGCTGGTTGCATTTAATTTCCCTGTAGTGATGCTGCCTTTCGTGCTAGTAAAATCAACGCTCCCACCTTGCAATTTACCGTAGTTTAATACATCACCTGTTATAATATTGCCGCTGGTAGAGACAGTAAGATTGCCACCCTTATTCCCGTTGTCTGAAGAATTATTGATGTTCTCAATCTCTATATTGCCATTTAAGCTCGTAATAGTGATATTACCAGCATCAGATTTTGAATTGTCTTGACTCTCCGTTGTTAGAAAACCTAATCTAATGTTACCCCTTGCCTGTAATATTATATTGCCGGGAGTGCCGACAGCAGAGGGGCTGGCGGCATTTATTCTTATTGGTTCTCCTAGGGAATTAATAGCTCCCTGTTCGCTGATGATGGTAATGTTCCCGCTATTGCCTTGAGCTGTTAAGCCAGGAGTTCCCCCAGCAAAAGTTTCTATACAAACAGAGGGAATTACACAATTGATAGAGATATCGTCTTTTGCTTTGAGAGTAATGTTGCCACTATTATTGACTGCTGAAAAAGTACCTATATTTCCTTTAAGAGTAAAGCTGCCACCTGCATTAACACTAATATTACCGCCATTGCCAATCGTCGTAGGAACTAGAGTAGTAAGTTCTCCTGTAACAATGTTGCCTCCAGCAGTCAAAGATATATCACCACCATTATTATTAAACCCATTTGTTCTAACCCCTTCTATTTGAATGTCTCTTGTAGCTTGTAGAATTACAGGGCCTACGATAATAGCCTGACCGACATAAGTATCAATTTTTCCTACTACTTGAATGTCACCACCCGATCGCAAAATTACCGATCGCGAACTGCCCAAGATAAATTCATCTGTACCGGGAGAAGCATTAGCAAAAGTTGCATCGGGACTCGTAATTATGATATTTCCATTAAAAGTAATATTTCCAGTACCCGAAGTCGTATCTACCTTGATAGATGCACCCGTATATCCCCCAGAGGTATAGTCATTAGGCTGCATAATTGGATCGTACAAACTGGTAAAATTAGCAGGTTTGCCCGCTCGATCGACAATTGACATATTATTGCCACTGCGAAAGTGAGCATCTGTAGATATCATGCCATCACTCACTAAAGTCAGATTTCCGCCGCTGACAAATGGCGTTTGCGAAAGATGATTTAGCGCCAAAAGATCGATACTTTGATTTCCCTGAATGTAGAGATTTCCGCCAGCATTAGCCACAAACGGATTTGCCACACTATCGCGCACCCGCACAGTATCGTCAGCCAGCAAATTCAAATCGCCAGTTGTACGCAACAGACTTTCAACTAATGTCAAATTGCGATTAGCTGACAGCGTTGCAGTCTCCGCAGTTACTTCTTTAGCAGCGACATCTCCATTCTCTACCTGCAAACCAGAACCCGTTAATTCTATTTGCCCTCCAGCGTTGACTGTCACCCCCGTTGCACTTCCCCCGCCACCAGTCAACAACTGCGGCAAAGATGCAACTGGCAACACCCAATTTTGAGGCAAACTGCCCGCTACAGATTGCGGTTGAATCTCCAAACTCAACAGATTTCCCGGTTGACTAATTCTGACTAAACTCTCACCTGGAACCGCCGCAACAATAATATTTCCTCCCGGTGCAGAAAGTTGTCCCGTACTCAAAACCGTGCCGCCCAATAAAGTTAAATTTTGCCCTTGTCCCACTGCCAAATTGCCTAAATTGACAATTCCTCCCGGTTCCGTATTTGTAAAAGCAAAAGTATTAGGATTTCCGACTAATTGAGTATAATCATTAGTACCAGCCGCACTAAACCAGTTATTGCCAAAACCGATGCCCGTCGCAGTAGTCGCAGTGAAAGCAGCAGGCACGTTCAAACTGGCATTTGTGCCAAAAACAATCCCCGCCGGATTCATTAAAAATAAATTGGAATTGCCGCCAGTTATTTGAATTAATCCGTTAATCAGCGAAGCATCGCCGCCGACAACTCGCCCTAAAATATTGCGGATATTGGGATTTGATATAAAATTGGCAGTTTGCCCTTGAGTTAAACCAAATTCTTGGAAACTGTGAAATAGATTTGCACCGTCGCCGGATTGTTGGCCGCCGTTGATGTTGAATTGGTTGCCGCTGGGAGTAATTTGAGTATTAGTGCCGTCGGTTGCGGGGGTAATTTGGGCTGTGGCTGTTTGGGATGCGGAGAAAAGTCCTATTTCCCACATTGTTAAGGTGGTGAAGGAGAGAAAAGTGAGGAAAAAGCGGGGTTTTTTGTGTGTTGATTTCATGGTTTTGTTAGTAGATGATGTTTCGTACACTCTGATAATTGCGAAAGTCCGCCAGCGCCCTCTGACAGTCCCAAATTCCGTCAATCCGCCAGGGAATGAATTCCCTGGCTAATAGCGAAAGTCCTCTGAAGAGGACTGTAGAAAAAGTTTAATGTCAGTCCACTTTAGTGGACTTTTGCTTTGAGGCAGGGAATTCATTCCCTGCCGGAATTAACGTCACATCCCGCGAGTCCGCCAGGGAATGAATTCCCTGGCTAATAGCGAAAGTCCTTTGAATAGAACTGTAGAAAAAAGTTTGATGTCAGTCCACTTTAGTGGACTTTTGCTTTGAGGCAGGGAATTCATTCCCTGCCGAAATTAACGTCACAACCCTGCCGGAATTAACGTCACAGCCCCTTACTATTTCCTGTCTTCCCTCCTTTGCAAATCCCGCAATTGCTTCTCAATCTTTTCCACCATTGGCAAATCTCCCAAGGTTGTATATCCATCTTTTGCCATTCGCAAATATTTCATAGCTTCCAGATTATTTCTCATGGCTGAATGAACTTGTCCCAATCCGTATCGAGCGGCCGTCAACTCCTCAATATCGTCAGGTTTCGCGGTATTAATCACCTGGGAATAGTAGACTTCAGCCTGGGGAACCAGTTGTAGCTTTTCTAGATACAAATCGCCCAACGTGCGATAAATGGGCGGTGTTTTCATGCCTGTTTCTTGTAAATTTTCTAAAATTTCTCTTGCTTCGGCAATCAAGTTTGTGTTAAGATAAACGCTAGAAATGGCTAATTTTTTGGCGTTTTCGTTAGGTACTTGTTTGTCGATCGCCCCAACCTCACTTTTCACCCTTTCCACCTCAGTCTCATCCAGCAAGCTAAACTCGATATCCCCCTCCCCAACAGCGCTTTCTGAAGAAGCACCCGTATTCGCCTCGACAATCAATCGGTACCTAACACCCGGTTTCAGCGCCGGTTCCCCCGGATACACAGCCTCAGTACCGCTAACAGTCATTTCCCAGTTTAATTTCGCTCCATTTTCCCGGAGGCTCAACTTATAGCTAGTAGCACCAGCAACCGGATTCCACCGCAAAATTGGCTTGCTGTCGAGCAATTTCGTCCGTCGCGGACTGATAATATAAGGAATTGGCGCGCTATTCCAAGCAATTTTATCGTCGCCGCGATCGGGACATTTAATCAAGTCCTTGCTGCAATCAGATTTCGACTCTTGTTTCGCTAACAAACAGCTATTCAATTGATTTTCACTCCCTGCGATCGACTTAATTCCCAAATCTGCACATTGGATAGTCAGTTGTGCGTTTTGTGCTGTTCGCAGTGTGTCTCCCGGATAAATCGGCGTACCGCTGGTAGGGCGGACAATTAGCCCGTTTTGGCGCTCGATCGCAACTTCCCCGCTACTATGGATAATCAGTCCGTTGGATATTCTGTTACTGGCTGCTAGTGCGGTAGTTGCGATCGAGCTTAAAGCTATAGAAACTGCAATCCTGATTTTCACTTGATATTTCCTTTTATTCGTAAATGTTGTTTAGCACTTTGGATACATTGCTCTTGTTCTGGTACGCTAGATTTAGAATATTTAATCGTTTTTTCCCAGTGTTCTAACGCTTCATGGGGCTTACCTTTAGTTTCCATAACCCGTGCTAAAAAACAGTGAGCTTCCGGGCTATTGTCTGTCAATCCAATTGCTGTTTGAAAATCTATCTCTGCATCGTCATACTGCTGTTCTTTAAACCGTATCCAGCCGCGATTTTTGATACAAGCAGCTTTTACACCGTCGTATTTAGCGTGTTCTAAACAAAGGTTGATCGCCTTTAAAGCTGCTTGATGTTTATCCTTGCGAATGAATAATTTAGATATTTGAGCAGAAGCATCAGGAAGTCCTCGCAATACAGCATTTTGCATGGCCTCTAACGCACCGCGATCGTCATTCAATTCGTCGCACAACATAGCTAAATTATAGTAAGGCTGTGCATAATTAAGGTTAATTAAACTTGCTAATTTGTAGAATTTTTTCGCAATTAAAGGTTTATTTTGACGGTGGTTTTCCATGCCAATTTGATTAGCAACTGGGGCAAGTATCGGGCCCATTAACATATAACTGCTAGCGGTAGTAGCTAAACCGATTCCCAGGCGCTGCATCAAATTAGAAATAAAAATAGAGATATCGTTGTTTGGGCGATCGTCCACCACATCATCCGCAGCAGCCATCAAAGGGCGATCGCGCTTTAATTGCAGTAAAGTCAACCCATCAAAAGTTGGCTGCTGACAGAGCACTGGTATCGCACTCGCACCGGGAAACTGAGATTCCCATTTCTGTAAATAATCCTTAGCTTTTCGTACTGCTAAAAACAAAGGATATTCTTTGCTTAAATATCCGAATAAAGACTTAACAAAATCGTGAGCAATTTTATCTGGTATCGGCGCACGCATCACAATCATTGACGGTAAAGGCAAGCCTCCAGCTACTAAATCTGCTGCCAATTTGAGGCTAGAACACGAGTTTAAAATTAGCAACTCCAATCCTTGAAAAATTGATTTTTCCAACCCCTCTTTTAAATAGTCTATTGTGACAGTATTATCGCAATCTGCTTCATTAATATGCAGCCATCCATTGACAGCATTGCTATTGCTATGCCCGCCGTAATATAAAATCTGCCAATTTTTTTCATCCTCTAACAACTTCTCGCGTAGCTTTTCCGGTGTTGGCTGTTGCATAAATTCTAACTTGCAGCGATCGCCAAAAGACATTTGAAGACTTTTCTCATCTTGTTTCAGATCGAGTCCGTCACTATTACCGGAGACACATAAAATTCTACCTCGCGAAGGCAGAGGCATTCCGCCTGTAGTTGCCTTTTTGAGAGCTTTTCTATACTGGGACGGACTTTTAATTATTTCACAGTTTTTGTAATCTTCGCGAAATTTCCACGCATCCCAAGGCAGATGCCAATTTTCCGAATCTTTGATTTCGAGAAATACTTCAAAGCACCGATCTCGACCACCAAACGCATCAACTACATTTCTAAAATTATGCTCAATTCCCGCATAAAACTCCTCACTACTCAGCCACAGCCTCATAGATTCATTCAAATATTGATAGATCAATTGAGGATTATCTTCACAAATATTGGTTGTCCCTGTAGCCTTAACTTTAATTCTAGAAAGGATGTTGCTAGATTTTCCCGCACGACAAATAAGTTGCCATCTTTTTTGCAGATCGTCAACTTCCGGGGCTGGTGGCAAACTTCCTTTAAATTTATGAACAGTTGTTTGGTTTTCTTGAAACTCCCCTGTGATGTCGGGAAAACCCTTGTGTAAATCCCCAATCCCTAAACCCAAGATAAATCTTAAGCTCATAAATTAGACGCGAGTAGAGTTAATCGAGATATCATACCACAAAATTTTCTGTGACGCTGAAATCATCTAAAGCTACTCGAATACTAAAACTCTCGTCTCGATCGACCTCAATATCCTTCAGCAAAATGTACCTCTCCTGAATCCTTGATTGTGACTCGGTTAGATTTTTACCGATGTCGGAGATTAAGGAAAGTTTAATATTCTGGGGCAGGTAACGTTCTCCGATCGCCGGATGCAGTTGAACGTGAACTCTGACAGTGCGATCGCTCTCTTCAGCAATCGCCACCAACAAAGCCACCGTTGTCCTTCCCAGCCGCATTCCCAAGTCAATCAACTTAGCCCGCGTGACATCGGCTTCGGGAAACCTATTGATGCTACTTTGACTGCTCTGTAACGCAGATTCTTCTCTCGAATTTCCACCTCCTCGTAATGCAAAACTGGGGGTTTCGTCAGGAGAAATCAAGTTTTTTAAATTTTGTTTACCTCGATCCAATTGCTGCAAACATCTGTCTACAAAATTTTGCCACCAATTGCCTAACTGAGATTCAACCGGATTTTGAATCTCCACCTGAGAAGTTTGTGTCTGCTGGTTAAATACCGCTTCAAAAGGCAGCCAATCAGCCGTAAATACATTCATCAACCACTGACTGAGGTTAATTTGAGATTCCAACAAATGTTCTAGATGCCCTAAAAAATCATCCAGGGAATGCAATTCGCTCAATACTAATTCCCCCGCATCCGCATTGGGAGAAAAACCAAGCAATCTCGCTTCCTTTTCCTCCTCATCAATTTCTACAGCAATATAGCCAATGCGTTCTGCCCTTGCTTCCACCGGCACCGGGCAAATCTCAGGCGGATGTGCAGATGAATTCTGGTTGCCAGTTTCTTGAGTTTGAGGTCGATTTTTAATTGGACGGCATTCGATTTTTCCCAATCCTTTAACATACAAATCTCCCGCATCTGCAAACAGGCGAATTACGGGATTCCAGCTATCGCATTCAGTCAAGTCAGTCTCAATATCGATGATTTTTAGATAATCGCGAACTGCCAGCACTGCCAAAGTATTGAGATAAACTTGCTCGTGCCTTTGCGGGTGGCGCTGTTGGGTGGCAAACTGCTGAGCAACTTGCAGTGCCTTCTGAGTAATTGGCATTGGCAAAGATTCGATTTCCCAAAGGTTGTTATGGTTCATTGTTTTGGTACACTCCTGGTATATTTAAAGTTTGATATCCTTGGTCTTCGCAAAATTTTTGCAGCAGATGACGGCAGTCATTGTTGAACAATTGATATAAAGTAGAATGGGCGCAGCCAAACTCTTTGGCGAGTTCTTTAAGACTTTGACCGTACAAACATTTTCGCTGCAATAAAACTTGACAATTTATCTGCGGTTTGCCTCTAACGTGTCTGCTTTTTAACTCGTTATTTGGATCGGTTTCTATCCATGCGAGAAGTTCGTCCAAATAGAAACTTACATCATAATCGGCGGCGAGATAGTCAATGGGATTGATGGTTTCTTTGTCTTGTTTTCCTTCTGAGGACGCTATTCGACGGCGGTTTGGTGTCTCACTTTCTTTTATTGGGGCCAGACGACAATCAAAAAGCCGCCTTTCGAGATAGCTATTTAACCAAGTAGTAATCAGGCTTTCTTCGGGATCGTAAGGTCGTTTTGCTGTGGTAGCTTCACATAAATTTCGATTGAGATAGATCCAGGTTTCTTGCAATGCCTCTTCATAGTAAGGTGTTTTTGGTTTCCAGAGTTTGCCGGATTTGATAATCTCTCGAATTAGTTGATTCAAGAAACGACTTCGCCTGATACTGCCGGGGGGCTGCTGGCAAGCTTTGGTGACGAGTTCGACGATTTGCTGGTGTGCGGGATCTCGATCGAACTTTTCCGATTTTACTGAGCACCCAACAGCATCGGTTTCGTCGGATAAGTGGTCTTCCCCCTCGGAGGGGTTGGATTTATCAGTCATAGTTAAGTGCGGCCGCAACTTTGTTCCTACATTTATTTATCAGGGTAAGTTGGAGGAATTTATGCGAAATTCAGAAATTTTTTTCAGAGGATGGTTGAAAGTCTTGCTGTGCGGTGGATTGGGCAGTTGAATTAGATGTGAATTTTTGTTAAGACGCATCAAAACCTGCATAAACCGGGTTTTTGCGATTTATGCAGGTTTGTAACGAAGTCTTCTGCGAAAAACCCGGTTTATGACCACCCGTGCGTTATTCGATCGCCCTTAAATCCCCAAAACACCCGTGGTTCCGTACTTCCACGCAGTCTTTGCCAAACTCGACAAAAAAAACTGGAGAGTTTTGCATAAAACTACCGAGCTCACCCTGATAAATAAATAGAAAGAACAAAAAGGCTTGAGGGGCGATCGATCTTTAGTGTTAACAAGCAGATCGATCGCGCAATCCGGCTATCTCGCAATCCCGAACTCCGGCTCTTGTTGAAACAAGAGCCTCAAAGCGAAAGTCGTCGGTCGCCGACTGAAGAATTTACCAGTCCTCTTTGAGAGGACTTTCGCTATGAGGCGGGGAATTCATTCCCCGCCGGATTCTGGGAAAGCGCGTTATTCGATCGCCCTTAAATCCCCAAAACACCCGTGGTTCCGTACTTCCACGCAGTGTTTGCCAAACTCGACAAAAAAAACTGGAGAGTTTTGCATAAAACTACCGAGCTCACCCTGATAAATAAATAGAAAGA
>NZ_JAUBTG010000070.1:0-26915 GCF_036702395.1 Microcoleus sp. D3_18_C2
ATGTTTTGTAGTTACTCAATAATTCTTCTCCAATATACCAGATTATGTTAACATGAAATTTAGATGCGTTCGCCCTGCTGGGACAGCAAGCAACACCGACACACTCAAAATTGGCTTTTGACTACCATTGAACGAGAGAGAAAACAAACAGTTATCAAGCTCAATGGTCATCTAACACCTCAACCGAAGGAAGTAGCAACAGCTATCAATTTGGATGAAGTCAATTTGGATGAAATCAATTTGGATGAAGTCAACGAAGTGTCGATCTAATCTGTTCCGACTGTGTATAGCTCTTCTGGATTTGTGGTGGGAACGGTAGTGTGAGCCTCTCGCGCGGGCTTTTCGGGCCGCATCACTAGAATTTTTCTGATCACCTAAAACTCGGGAGAATCGACTTTATTACCATCCTCCTATCGAGAGACATCCACCTTCCGACGAAATTGCCCAAAAATCAATACTTTTCTTCTCTCCATAGGAGGATGACACTCTTTAATATGAGGAAAAACAATAGACTATGGATAAAATGTAGTAGGAATCTTAGCCGTGACTGCAACTACCGCCACCCAACCAAAAACAAGTCAACTAAAAACCATCCTAATAGTTGAAGATGATCCGATGATGCAGCTCGGTCTAAAGCATATCTTCAATCAGCAACCCCATTTAACAGTTGTCGCCCAAGCTGTTAACGGTAACGAAGCCGTCAGTGTCGCACTGCAACACCAACCAGACATCGTGCTGATGGACATTGACTTACCCGGAATCGACGGTATTGCAGCCGCGCAGCAAATCAGAGCCGCACTGCCGCATACTCGCATCCTGATGCTCACCCACCACAGCAATCCAACTCAGGTAATGGCGGCTTTGTCAAGCGGCGCTCACGGCTACTGCGTTAAAGGCACTAACGCAGAACAACTTCTAGCAGCGATTACGACTGTGCAAGAAGGGGGCAGTTACCTAGACCCCAAGATTGCCGACTGCGTGCTGCAAAATCTCAAAACGCCACTGCCCGAAAGCTATGCGAATGACGACATCAAGCTGACAGAACGGGAAATGCAGGTTTTGCAGCAGCTAGTTGAGGGTAAAAGCAATAAACAAATCGCTGCTCAACTAGGAATGAGCGTCCACACCGCCAAAGGTCATGTAGAGATGATTATAGCTAAATTTGAAGCGAGCGATCGCACCCACGCCGCCGTTAAAGCACTGCGCTTGGGGCTAGTTTAACCGTTAGAATTAAGAAACTAATATAGCAATCCGTACATCAATTGCGAACCTCTCTCTTTTTTTCCTCTGCGCTCTAGAATAAAAAATCCCCTATAATTGATTGACCGCATAACAGGTTTTATCCACGTCTCTGTGCCAACCTTTTTCTCAATTCGTCAGCCGATGAGTGAGGCAATTGTTTTCCAAACCTTCTTGCAGTAGCCGCTGTTCAGCAGCTTCTAATTGTTCTAAAAAAAGTGGTTTTTGAGGCGTAGCTATCGCGTAGCAAATTATGACATCTTGTCAATCTTCAAACTTTGGCAATGTCAACCAAAACCTCGCTCCTTTTCCCAATTCGCTATCAACGCCAATCTCTCCGCCGTGAGCCTCAACAATTTGCCTGCAAATGTAAAGTCCCAATCCCAACCCTTGCCTTAAACTAACTCCAACTCCCCTCGTATAAGGCTCGAATAATCTTGCACATTGCTGAAGAGAAATTCCTGCCCCATTGTCTGCAACCGTACAGCGAACCATCTCACCTTCCTTTTTAGCTTCTACAGTCAAAATAAACCCAGACTGATTGTATTTAACAGCATTGTCGATCAGATTGCCAAACACCCGCCATAGCTGCTGGGCATCAGCATTGACTAAAGGCAAATCGGCTGGAAAAAGCTGCTTAACCTTGACTCGATGCTGGTTGAGAATTGGTAATCTTTCAATAAGAATATTTTGGACTAAAGTGGGCAGCGACAGCGGCTTCATGGCTAAAGAAGCACTTTTCACATCAAACTGTTGTGTTGCTGTTAGTGACTCAATCAACTGAAGTTGGCGCGAACAACTTTGCACCATAACCTCCATAGTCCGCCTATCAATAGCAATGTTACTGGCAGCATCATTGAGGCGACTTCGCAGCAGCAGCGACATTCCCGATAGAGGCGATCGCAAATCGTGCGAAACAGCGTGCAACAGCATTCTTAAATTGGCTTCTGCTTGCTGTCTTTCTTGAATTTCCTGGCTTAGCTGAACATTTTGTGTAGCCAATTGCACGTTAGCGCAGCGAAGTTGTTGCTGTAAACGCTGCATTTTAAGTTGGGCAGATACCCGCGCTAACACTTCAACAGGCTCAAAAGGTTTTATAATGTAGTCAGCACCGCCCGCCTCAAACCCTTTTACTTTGTCAAATACGTCATCTAAAGCGCTGATAAAAATTATAGGGATATCACAAGTAGCTTCAGATGCTTTAAGTTGACGGCAGACTTCATAGCCATCCATACCGGGCATTTTTATGTCTAGCAAAATCAAGTCTGGCGCTTGCAACTCTACTGCTTTTAAAGCTCGCTGTCCACTAATCAACTTCCTGACTTTGTAACCGTTTTCAATTAGCAATTGAGAGAGTAGTTGAATGTTAGCGGGAATATCGTCAACAATCAAAATGTCAGCCAAAAATTGTTTAGTTTGCTCCATCATCTATCGCCACCAAAGGACAGAGTTTTGAGTTTTTTCCGAATATTGCCAACCGCTATTTTCCCAGCCGCACTGTTCGCACCAGCAGCATTAACAGGCGACTTAACATCAGCCACAGTCACGGGTTCTTCTGGATCGTTCGGATGTGGCAGCAATTGGTAAGCGAATCGAATCCGCTGATCCAGCTCTTCATCTATATTGAGCAGTTTACCCGTCTGCTGCTCTACTGACAAAGCTTTCGCCCGCCTTTCAAGCTGCGGTCTGATGCTGCTGTCCCACAGTTGTTCAGACTCTTTAGCTCGCTTTATGTCGCCGGGCCGCACCGGAATCTTGAGAGGGTAGGGAAATAAAGCTTCCGCCCCCGTTGCGTAGGCCGGTGAAGTGATGACGCATTTGCCTTGAGGAAACCTCAGAATTTCGTCAGGACTAATCAGCGGTTTCTTTTGCAACTGTTCGCTCCAGTTGACAGAACGGCTCGTTTGCTGCCCCGTCGAGCTGCCGGTCGATCGATTTTTTACCAGCACTTCCACTTCCCCGTAACGCTTAGAATATTTCTCGGCTGTCTCAAAATCGCCGGGGTTGAAGAGGACGTGAGTTGACAGAGCACTGGCGATCGCAGCCCCTTTTTTATCCCCATAGAGATTATAGAGTTGATTGAGCGATTGAATGCCAACAATCGGCACGCCGCCAGCAGAACGATATTCGTTAGCCCACTGATCCATTCTGTCGAACTTGAGAGACGGAAACTCGTCTAAGCAGTACAAAAATGGGTCAGAACGTACCCGACTCAAATTAGACACCACACATAAGTGAATAGCAGCAGCTAACAGCGGCCCCACTACAGTGCGTCTTTGGTCATCTAATTTGAAAATAATGCACTTTTTGCCTTCTAAAGCAATGGGAATGGTGCTGCGACCAATAAATGCCCGCAACAAATCTTTTTGAATGAAACTGGAGTAGGTTGCCTCTGCGGTTGCCTTAATGCCCGCCACTGTTTTTTCAGCATCTTTTGAACTTAATAACTGCGAAAAACTAGAGGCAATCCACCTGTCCATTTTGAGGGGATGACCGTCGGGCCGATGAACGGCGTGGTCGATGCGCTTGACCAAATCTGGCAGTTGAATAATTGCGTACACAAAAGCTAAATCCGGGTAAGGACTGCTTTTTGCCAACTGCACTAAACCCTTCGCCATCAACTCGCCTGCTTTCTCAAAAAACTCATTGCCTTTACTCTCCCCCGGACTAGCATTTCGAGCAATAACTTGTCCAATTTCTGCTGCCATTACTGCATCTTGTGCATCTCTCATAAAATCCAGAGGATTGATAGTGCCGCTGTAAGCTTCCCCTGGCGCAAACACTTGCACATCGTAGCCGTAGCGCACTGCAAGGGGTGCAAGCAGTTTCATCTGGTCTCCTTTTTTGTCGTAAATAATGGCAGGAAAACCTTGCTGGAATGCACTTTCAACCATCCGATCAATGACGCTGAATGTTTTGCCAGAACCCGGAGCACCAATGACTAAAGTTCCGCGTTCTGCGTGGGGAAACCAAACCGTCGGATTTGCACCTAATAGCGTTTGCAACCGAGCACTCAATCCCTGACAACCTTTAAACCAATAACTCGGCGTACCGCTCCACAAAGTAACGGGCTGCCGTTTTTTTTCTTTCATTTGCTTGAGGGCAGAGCCTGTGGCTGCCAATTTTTCAGCCGTCCCGCAGAGCCGCCCGGAGGTAATTTTACCTTTCCCGTTTCCAACTAATTTGGAAGCAATAAGTAAACCTGCCATTAGCCCTAACATTGCCAGTCCCTCTGGCTTCATAAACTGACCCAACAACCCGCCAAAATCTATGCTAGTTAACGAACGTTTAGGAGGTTGAACTGCCATTGGTACTAAGGTAGCTTTGTTAATTTTAGGCAAAAATTGCAAATTGTTCATTTTTTTTACATCTTAAAAAACTAAATGTTTCAGCTAGCGGCTATCGCCTCAAGGGGGAGACCATGACAAAAATAGGTAAACAATGGTAAGAAGCAATAACGCGAAATCTCCCAGTAAGACAGTACAGAATTCTAGTGGAAAGTCCAACACGCACAAGAACAAGAGTGCTGATTATTACGAGATAGATCCGGAGCTATTCAACAGTGATTACAACCAAACTCGCAAGCCCTCTTTGCCCTATGGAATCGTGATTAACGATAACCCAGCAGGTATTTTGCTCCCGAACGACCAGCTTGTCAAAGCGGAATGGCACGTAATGCCTAATGTTGAGGAATTGACAACGGTCGAACTAAGCGAAGAAGTGACAGGCTTACTGCTCCCAAAAGCGAGAATGTTGGTATTAGCTTTTGTGCCTGAGTACATCCGCTACAAAGATATTGAAGAAAATGGAGAATTAGCAGGTAGTTTTATTGGGCTTTACGACGAATATCGCGATGCCCTCGATAAAAAGACGCAGGAAGTGTGTTCCGAACACACTCTCATCTTTCTAAATCCCAAAAACCAACCCCTGCATCAGGTACCGATTGTCGTCCGCTTCAAGAATGTAGCCCTCTGGAGCTTTAAGAGCGCTAGAGAAGAATTTTACCGCAATTTGGAACGGGCATTTGCTGATTGCTTTGGGAGAGATTACAGCGGTAAGAATGACAAGTGGCGCTCTTTGGGAGTGTTAAATGTCGAGTTTAGAGCTCTCAAAGAAGGGGAAGGCAAAAATAAATCCTTTTGCTGCAAAACTCACAGCATTACTCAGCCAACTGAGGCTAATTTTCACAAGCTATTTCTCGGTCAAAAACCACAAAAGAAATTGATTTGGGGACTGCACAATAGCATTGCTGGGTTCATTGACGCTAGCGAGGCCGGGTTGCCAGCTATAGCTGCTGCTGGTGCGGAACCTGAAGTCCAGGCGTTGCCAGGAAGCGTAACTAACCGCAAAGGTCGAGGTAAATTGTCGCCCCCTCGCAAAATTGCACAAGTTGAAGGAGAAACAGACTCAGGATTAGAGGAGTTAGATGAATTTTCCGAGGTGGCTGAGGTTGAAGTTGAGGTTGATCCAGAAGAAGATTTTGACTTCGATGAACCCGCCCACTACTAAACACTAACCCTCTTTGAAAAGCTGGCTGTCAGCAAGTTGATAGGTAAGGCCGTCGTAGCAAAATTGAAGCTGGCGGCGGCCTTCTTTGGAAAGCTGATTCACTCCTAGACAAGGCAAACCCTCGTGCGAGGAACTGTCAGCCTTAAACAAAGGAGTTTTCGGCGGTTTATGGGGATCGAGATAAGCTGCAAATACTTCTGTTGGCATTTGACTTGAATCATTAGGAATTAAGTAGCCAACATAAAGGCAGCCTTTTGTGCCGCACAGAGTGGAATTATTGAAATCATAAAGGTTCAGCCGTCCTACCGAGCCATTAACTTGCCACACTCGCATTCTCTTAATTGCTTCCGCCGCTGCACTTTGCCCAGCCGCTACTTTGAGTTCTGGAAGGCTGCTGTGTTCCTTTACAATTAGGGTTAAAGTTTCTTTTGGAGTGACTCGCAAAGCTTGTTGCCAAGAAGCTGGTGCGGTTGTTGCTGAACTAGAATTCGTGCAAGCCACTGTCCCCAATAATAGCGACAGGGCGGTAAAAACTGTCAAACCAATGCGAAACCAGTAACCAAGTTTATTTAACCAAACCGGGGGGTTGACAATCTTTTGCGTGCCTGCTGTTTGTTGTTTAACTCTATTTTGTTTAACCATTTGTTACTCCCATCATACAAAATAAAAGAAAAAAAGGACAATAAAAGAGAGATTGTTTTGCTGAAGTAAGCTGTTGTCTGTCTAAATCTTACAGTCAAATTTTATGACTTCCTTCGGGGAATACAAAACGACTCTACAATTTATATCCTGAATAGCTTAGAAGTCATATCTAATCAGTTGACATCGGAATTATTATCTCTCTCTTCTCTTTCTCTGTGTCCTCTGTGTCCTCTGTGGTTTAATCATTCCGATACCACCAATTTTGATATCAATGCCATAAAATTAATGGTTTCAGCAATTAAAAACGTCCTGGTTGTAGAGAAGGTTGTTAGACTTGTTAATAACTTGCTTTTCCACCTCCTCTTTCCCCTGGTTCAATGGGAGAGTGCAGCCGTGCCAAAACTAATTGCTAGTCCCAAACCGATTAGAATCATAAAAAGTTGCTGCTTTCGCTTGTAAAAAAGTCGAATTAAGAACCACATTCCCATCAAAAAAGAGCTAATGAACAGCGCAACCTTAATACTCCAACTAGCATTTAAAGTAATGCCAGAGCCGACCGAGTTGCTGATGCCATTGCTGTCACCAGAATTAGCTTGGCAATTGTCGCTGGTATTGTGGTTATAAAGCTCTCGAACTTTTTCCCCGTACTGTTTGAGAGAGTAGCCGCCTAAAATATTGGAATAGCTGGCATCAATTTTACTGCCAGAACCCCCAAAGTGTTTTTGTGCTACTCGCTCAATTAAGCGATCGCCCTTGAAGACCTGCCCAGTTTTAGGGTCAATTTCCTGTTGGCTGCTGACTAAGTTCTCAGCTAGAGAATTTTGCAAGACTTTATCCTGAACAGCAGGAGGAAAATATTGGAAGAGTTCCTCTCTTGTAGGTTTTTGACCTCTGTTGACGTTCAGGAGAAAGTTAGCCCCCCCTGGAATTGAGCTGACAGCACGCTGCACGTCTTCCCGGTAACTCATCAACTGATAGCGACCGATCGCCCGCCCGCAGTTGCGAGATCCTTCGGTACAAACCATCTCGCCAATAGCTTCGTAATCGCCACTGGCTGCATTTTCTAAATTGGCGATTCCTTCGGAAAGCTTCGCTAACGCCTCCCCTAATGAAGCTACATCCACACCGTTTACGTAAGTTGCGGGGCGCGCGCACTCTCGCTTGGATTCAGGTAGAGGCTGAGTTGGTAAAGGGTTTTCTTTAGTTTGATTTGAACTCAGTGGCTTTGAAGGTTTTGTTTCAGATGCGACGCCTTTTGAACGCGAAATACTGTTAGAAGAACCGCCCTCCAATCGACCGACAAACATAGGCGAATTAACGCTGTAACTGAGAAACGGAACCGGGCCAATAATGTAAGGCGATTTGCCACAGGGCAAACTAAACCTGAAGTAGAGAGCCGTGTCAACAGTATCGCTGGTTTCTGACGGTTCCATTACCACTACTTTAAACACTTCCCCAAAAGGATGCCGGCCCGTCGGTTCCCAACCGGTCAAACAGCCAGAACCACCTCGCACTTCCTGGTATTTGCCGCTAATCCACTGCTTGCCTTCTAGCGGCCCTGTGGCGCGGCGACCGGCGTTTTCCATGTCGTCGAGTTCGATATAAGCGCAATCTTTCTCGCACGCTACCGCAAATCCTTCTACATCAGAACCGGAAATTGTATTAGAGCGTTTGCTTTCGTACCGACTGTAAATCATGTCAATTCGCATGATTGTGCTGCCAATAGACGCAATAGGAACAGGAAAATTAGAAAGGGGGACTTGACTCAGGAGTGGAATATTGCTGATGAGTTCCTCTGACCAGCCAGAGAACTGTTCTAAATTTACGCTATTAAGATTGGGAATTTGGGCTAGCGCAAACTCAGATAGGTCAATTTGGTTAAGTTTTGCCTGCGCTAGTTGCGGTACTTGTTTTACAGCTTGACCAATTGGTAATTGGTTGATGTTAGAGTTCACTCCGGCTATTTGAGAAGATAAAGAAGCAATTGGAGGAACATCGCTCAATTGAAATTGGCTAAGATTCGGAACAATTTCAGCCAAGTGACCGACAGTTTGCTTACCAGCTAAGGGAAATGCGGACAAGCTGATATTCTCTAAATTGATATCCCCTAGTGCCAATTGTTCAATTGCTTGCAAAGAAAGAATTTCAGGTTTTACATCGTTAATGTCCCCCAGCTTCAAGATGTTGTCAACAGAAGTGCCGGCTTGCCAGCTTCGACCGCCAGAACTTCCAGAACTAGCAACCGCGGGTAGGGAACTAAAGGTAATCTGGCTCCAATCTGGCAGCAAAACTCTAGATTGTTCTTTTTCCCAAATTTTAGTAGGTAAGGGACTGGCGCTAGCAATTAATGGAAAGCTTAAGAAAGTAATGCAGATGAAAGCAAAAATTAGGCAGAGTGTACTGGCAGCTATTAAAGCCGAGCCTACCTGGCTTAATTTTTTTAACTGCTTTGGACTGTTCATGGAAATCCTCTTGATGTTAACTAAAATTAGGCAAAAAAAACTGCTCTATTCTTTCTAATTTGGAAAAACTTTAAATGGTTTTTAAAACATTACGAAAAATAGAGCAGTATTGCAGAAATTACCCATCAGCTAAATCTCCCTCTCCCCCTCTCCCCTCTCTCCCTCTCTTCCTCTACCTCTCTCCCTCTCCATTTTAGGAATTACCCAAAAACCCGGTCTTCCTATGTAATTCCGTCATTTTAGGTTGAACATGAGAACGAGAAACTGGGTTTTTTAGGTTGATGCGTCCTGGACTGCATTTCTCCATCTTCGCTTTTTTCTTTAATCAAGCTCCAGCTCAAGCTGTGGATTCGGGCGGACTGCTGAATCTGTCCAAGGAGTATCTGCTAGGTTGGACAAGTCATACACATTTTCTTGGTAAGCGTTGTCAAAATTACCTTGACGAACTTCTTTAGATGACGAGTAACCGACAGTCAAATCCGGTGTCGATTCGTAACCAGAGTTGTTATAGCCGGAATTAGGTTCAATCGATGAATTATGCATGGTTTTTATGAGTTTATGTGGTGAACAATTCCAATTTAAATCGCATCTAGTTCCTGCAACTTCATTCCTATGAGCGATTTTGTTCAGTAAAAATTACCCCCTCCACATGGAGGGGGCAGCTCTATGAAAGTTACCTAACGGCCATTTGTGACAAGTTAAGAAAAAGTGCAAATTGTCAAGGGGGTAGACAAAAAAAGGTAAAATAGGATGAAACCTTTACCGGACAAGCAGTTGAGCCATAATTAAACCAGTTATGAATAGCAAAAAACGAATCAACCGAGATCATGCAAAGAAAAAAAATAGTCCCCAAGTAGAAAATGAAGCGATTGCGAATCACCTGGAAGATTTATTAATTCCAGCAATGGCTGCCCAAAAAACTTTTTATCGCCAACTAAATTTAAGAGATAGAATTCTAACACTACCATTAATGATGGCAGCAATCCGCCAGTTTATTATGGCGAAATGTAGCAGGAGTAACAGAATTAACTAGATTATTAAATAGAGAAGGATTTTTATGGTGTGAGCCGTCTGAAATTAGTCAACAAGCATTATCACAAAGATTTTTAACTTTTCCCGCAGTTTTATTTGAAAAAGTATTTAAAGAATTACTGCCTCATTTTCGTCGGGAATGGTTGACTAGAAAATCGAGACCATTACCAGATAGTGTACAATTTGCCTTAAAAAACTTTGAAAATATCTGGATAGCTGACGGCTCAACCTTAGAAGCATTATTTCGTAAACTCGAAAGTTTATCAGATGTTCCAATTGGTCAATTATCCGGGAAAATGGGAGTAATAATAGACCTAGTAACTCATCTTCCTTTATAAATTTGGTTTTGGACAAACCCGAAACAAGCAGATACTAATTGGGAGGAAGACTTACTAAAAACAGTTAAGCCAAAAACCTTGCTGTTATTAGATAGAGGCTTCTATCACTTCGCTTTTTGGTCAAAATTAATCGAGCAAGAAATTGGATTTATTACTCGGATTAAGAAAGGTGCATCTTATCAAGTCGAGCGGGTATTAACCAATACTTATGATGTCAAAGACCAGATAATTAGGATAGGTGCAGGGACAAAAAAAACACCAGCGTTGACTATAAGATTAGTACAAATTCGCTCGAAAAAATCCTGGCGTTCTTATCTAACAAGTGTCCAAGAACCCGAAATATTACCCCCCTATGTAGTAGCAGATTTATATCAAAGACGCTGGCGAATTGAAGAGGCATTTTGCCTAGTAAAAAGATTACTAAATCTCAGCTATTTATGGACAGGTTCGTTAAACGGAATCAAGCTACAAATCTGGGGTACTTGGCTATTTTATGCGATTTTAGTAGATTTAGGAGATGCGGTTGCAGATGAATTAGGAGTGCCAATTGAACGTGTTTCATTAGAAATGATTTATCGGGGGATGTATCATTTTTCTGTGGCCTATCAAAAAGGAATAGCTTCTGACCTAGTTAAGTATTTTGCCGACGATAAAAATCAAGATTTAGGGATTGTTAAGCGACGACGAAAACCTCATGTCAGGCTCATTATTTCTCCTTTCCCTGGAACTCAAAGAAGTCCAGAACAATTTTTTTTTAATAATAAAGGAACAAATGGAGTCATATTTTAATTGGAGCAACAGGTAAAAAATGAGTAAAATTACTCATTGACAATAGTGCTTTTAGCTTAACTTGTGAGTAATGCCTAACGGCTCTCAGCACTGGGCTATTCTACGAAGTCGAGAAAAATGTCTTTTAAGAAAGTGACAAAGTGCGATCGCGCACTAAATTCTCTGATTTGTCAGTAATCGCGGTGTAAGAAACCGAATTCTAACCCGAGAGCGCGTTTCATCTAATAAAATTAATGCCCCTGATTCAATCTCTGACTCAAATTTATGCAACACTTCCACAATTAAACTCTCTCTATTGGCAGGCAGTACGCCTTGAATACGCACTTGCATTACAAGGAGTTAGCCGCGACTGAAAATGTCTTCTATGTCCCGTGAACCATGCAGAACACGAATTACATCTATTCCATTTTCAATTTCCCGGTAGAACACCACATAGTTCCCAATCGGAAAGCTGTGCAACCCAGCTAACAGTTCCTCACGCCTTCTGCCCAATCCTGGATTACGTGCCAAGGTTTGCAGTTTTCCTTCAACGCGATCTAAAAACTCGTCAGCCCGATCTAAACTATCATCAGCGATGTAGTCCCAAATATCTAGCAAATCCAGTTCAGCACGCGGGCGTTTAACGATCGTGGCCATTACTGCGGTTTCCTCCGCCGACGCTGCCGCGCTTTTGCCTTGATTGCTGGCATATCCAAGGGAGTTGCCTCACCGCTGTCTAGCCCTAGCTGAATCTCCTGTCGCAATTCCTGCAAGCGAGTTTGCTGGAATTGTTCCCGTTCTTTCAACAGGCGCAACCCTTCACGGATCACCTCGCTGGCAGAATAATATAGTCCGCTTGAGACTTTCTCTTGGACATACTGCTCTAACTCCGGTGTCAAAGACACGTTCATGCCTGAGTCCTCCTGTAATTTGGGCTATTCCATTTTGGGTTTAATAACAGGGAATAGCAGTTGTTGTTATTATTGTAATAAAAAACTAGCTCTTGTGTACAAGCGAGCTGAGAAATTATTAAAGTCACTCTCGCGATCAATCGAAATGAACCAATCATGCTCCAAGTGGGTTTCCAACTAATCCGAATCTAGAATGATTACCTACGAATCTACAATGATTACCTACAGTTGACCTGGAGAGAGCGATCGTACCCAACATTTTGAGCAAGTTCATTTTTTCAACCGCGCTCGCGCTCACATCGCTGAAAACTTTTGGCTATTATGCAATGAAACTGCTAACTGCACAAGACATACTCCAGCGTTACTCAGAATACCGGAAATATTCCGCATTTTTTAATTGTTCAATAACTCCAAGCAAATCACTTGGTTTGGTGCGAGAACACCTCCGACTTTTATTACTTGCAGCTCTCCGGTTTCGTGGGAATATTGTGCTTTAACTTGGGCAATTGCTGCATCTAAACTAGATGCCTGAGCAATATACACCTTCTCAAGAGCACTTAGTACCCAAATAGGTTTGGGCCACTTATGTCGAGGTTGGAGAATTGAATAGTGAATCACTTGACCAGTATACTGAACAATTTGCTCGATCGCAGTTTCCGAACAAAACTCCCCCAAGTCTGACTCAATACATTGTTTGAGTTCTTTCGCAGGAATTTGCTCACAAACTGATTCTAAGAGCATTAATGTCGGTCTTGTCTGCTCTAATTGAGTGTGTTCCTGCACGACTAATGACTCTACGAAACGACTCACCTGGTTAATGATTGAGTCAAAATCTAGCTCCATCAATAAATGACCTAAATACTCCCTTAACAAATTTCTTAGCTTTTCATCAGAGATATTGATACCGCAGGTTTTCAGATAAACTGAAGGTTTATTACCCAAATTCCGACCGCAGCCAACTTCTCCATTAGCTGCATCTTCTGCTTCTATCAGTTCCATCAAGTGCGGATAACTGGTTGTATCATCTATTGTGGATTGGGGCTGGGAGGGAATTGAGTTACTCATCTGTCTGTCCTTAATGTTTCAAAGTAATTAAGATTGTCGGGTTCTTCAGGATCTGGACCGCAGTCTAGCAACCCCACTTTCAACTTTCTGTGACATCTCTCCGACAGCCAAGGACGGAGCTTCTAAGAATCACTTCTTAGATTTCCTAGTTATTCCCTTACGGGGTTTCGACTTTGACCTAGATTGAGACATCTCAACCCCTGGCAAACCGTCTGCATAGGCGCTTTGGATTCCCGACTGTCCATCGGTACTAATCAGAGTTATTCCTCTATTTCTGATGACTTGACTGCTAGCCACATCTCGATCTGTTGTGTATCCACAACTAGGACAACAATGAACTCTAACACTCAAATCCTTTCTCACCTCCGCACCACACTCAGGACACTCCTGAGAAGTCCCCCTGGCGCTCACTTCACCAAAGAATTTGCCACGCTTCCAACACACGTATTTGGTGATAGTTCGGAACTGTCCAAATCCAGCATCAAGCATCTGTTTCCCGAACATCCCTTTGGCAATAATTCGGTAATCCAAGTCTTCCATGAAGACCATATCACCTGCCCAGCAAAGGGCATGAGCTTGTTTGAAGTGAAAATCTTTACGGGTATTATCAATTGCGTGGTGAATTCTAGCAACTTTAATGCGCTGTTTCTCGTAATTTTTAGACTGCTTCTTTTTCCGAGTAAGTCTGCGTTGCAGCAATTTCAGCTTGCGGAGCATAACTTTCAAGAACTTGGGCGGTTTTACGATCACCCCGTCACTGGTTGCTAAAAACTTTTCAAGCCCAACATCTACTCCAATCGGATGACCGTGTGGCATTGGATTGGGAACACTGACATCACATTGGATGTTGATAGAAGCGTACCAAATATCCGCTTTATTAATTATTCGGACTTGCTTTACTACAAACCCCTGTGGGATTGGGCGATGCAGGTTAATTGGAATCAACCCCAATTTTGGTAAGGCAATATGTACTCCAGTCACAGGATTCTGCTTGAACTGGGGAAACAACAAAGATTTGAATTGCCCAAACTTCTTGAATCGAGGGAAGCCATGCCCAATTTTTTGAAATCCCTCCCATGCTCGGTGTAATTGCTTGAGCGCTTGCTGCAACACTTGGCTTGGTACTTCACCCAATCGGGGAAATACTTTTTTGGCACTTGGCAGAGCATTAAGCTGTTTTACTTCGTTAGGGAAGGTTAACTCAGCAGGCATGATGTATTCATGACTGATGGAGCATCTGTCAACCTGGCATTTCCGGCTATTGCACCAGTCCTTAATTTCCCGCAGCCCATAGTTATAGGCAACACGACAAATATCCATCCACTCTTTCAGCGCTTGCTTTTGATTGATATTCGGATAGATTCGATAGCTGTAATTCATGGTTAACATTCCACTATTTTAACATATATCGATATTCTTTCACTATTTTTATGAACGGAACTAATTATGAAACCTAATCCGCTAAACAAACAGAAAATATCAACCGCTATGCCAACTTTTTTGGCCTCCGATAAACTTAACATAGCTCAGTTGAATGTTACACTTAAAACTCCTTACCAATTGATCGATACTGCTTTCAATCTTGAAACAGCCCTTCAACCATTCCAACAAGCAAAAATCATCGGTATAGACTGCGAAACAACAGGGCTTGACCCCTACCAAGCCAAAATTAGATTGTTACAACTTGCCATTCCTGACCATCCAGTAATCATTGTAGATTTATGGGCCATTGAACCGAGTTCCCTCGAACCATTACGCTTGCTCTTAGCGAGTCCTGCACTGAAGGTAGGTCACAACCTCAAATTTGAATGGCAAATGCTCGCTTTTGCCGGACTGGAACCATCCAAACCCTTTTTCGATACCTATTTGGCTTACCGAGTGCTGACGGCGGGACTAAAACGCCATTTGTCCCTAGAGGCTGTCACTGAGAATTTGTTGAAAGTAAAGCTAGACAAAACGCAGCAAGTTAGCGATTGGTCGGGAAACTTAACACTCGCTCAACTGCAATATGCTGCTACCGATGCTGCAATCTTACTCCCGCTGGCTGCTGCTCTGCAACAAAAACTGAAAGCTTCTAAGCTTTGGAAAACTGCTTTACTAGAGTTTGCCTGTCTGCCTGCGGTGGCTTCTATGGAACTCAACGGAATGCTTTTAGATAGAGAACAGTGGAGAGTTTTGGGAGTGAAGCTCTGTCATCAACGCGACTCTCTTTTAAAACAAATTAATTCGCAACTCCATCGACCTAACCCTCACCAACAAATCTCTCTCCTGCCGGAATTTACGGATACAATTAATCCTCGCTCTCCCAAGCAAGTTCTAGCGGCTTTGCAACAGAAAGGCATTCCTGTTACTTCCACTAACTCTCAACATTTAATTCCTTTGCAAGGCGAGTATCCTGTGATTCAAACACTGTTAGAGTACCGCAGCTTATCTACTCGTATCGACACTTTTACTCTGGGTTTGCCAGAACACATTCACCCTATTACAGGGCGCATCCATCCCAATTGGTTTCAGATTGGTGCTAGATCAGGACGGTTTAGTTGTCGAGAACCGAATTTAACGAATATCCCCAGAGATAAGGAAACCCGACAGTGTTTTAAAGTAGCACCCGGTTGTGTCCTGCTGAAAGCCGATTACAGCCAGATTGAACTGCGGATTATGGCGAAGGTTTCGGGCGAGCGCACGATGGTGAAAGCCTACTCTCAAGGGGAAGATTTGCACTCTCTGACCGCTTCTTTGGTGCTGGCAAAACCCTTATCGGAAATTACTCTCGAAGACAGACAGCTCGGTAAAATTATTAACTTCGGTTTAATTTATGGCATGGGAGCACAGAAATTTAAGAATATGGCTCAAGCAGAGCATGGAGTCACTTTAACGCTGCAACAAGCTTCACACTTTCGTAAGAAGTTCTTTGAATCCTATACAGGTATCAAACAATTTCACAGCAAAGTTCGGAAGGCCTGGAGCCGAGGTATTCGAGAGAGTCGCACAGTCTTAGGCAGAAGGAGATTATGGTCAAAAGATACTAAACCGCTGCTTAATGAAATGCTAAATAACCCAATTCAAGGGATGAGTGCTGACATTACTAAACTCGCTCTTGCTATACTTTTTCTGCCTCTGAGCAGCACTGGTGGTAAACTGATTTGTGTGGTTCACGATGAAATTTTAATAGAGAGTCCTATCGAAGAAGTAAACCACGTTAAAGCAATGCTTAAAAAATGTATGGTGAGAGCCGGGAATAAATTTCTCTCTCCGATTCCTTGCGAGGTAGAAATTAAGGTGATGGAAAGTTGGGGAGGATAAACCCGTCCGACCCCACGAAAAATCCCCTGATTGACATTGCTGCAAGATATCAGAGAGTGAGAACTTGATATAAGTGATTCAAACCTAGCAGTTGGATCTCGCCTGAGTCGGCTCAGGCTGCTGAATGATGAAACCGCAGCGACATAAAGATGAACCGAATCACGAAGATGCCCGCCACGATCCAAGTTCCCCCAGACACTTCCTTGACTCTACCTTGGCAGGTTTTCACAATCGGATAGGCAATAAATCCGATCGACAACCCTTCCGCGATAGAATACGTTAATGGAGTCAGGAAAATCGTCAGAAACGCTGGAATCACTTCCGACATATCATCCCAGGGAATTTCTTTCACCTCGGCCAACATCATCGCGCCCACAATCACCAGCGTCGGCGTCGTTGCAAAAGCCGGAATCGCTTTAAACACCGGAATGAAAAACACCGACAGCGCAAATAATCCTGCCACAACTAAAGCGGTAAATCCAGTTCGACCGCCTTCGGCAATGCCTGCGACCGATTCAATATAAGTCGTCACGCTCGACGTACCGAATATCGGACTGATTGTGGTGCCAATGGCATCTGCCATCAGTGCTTTATTGGCACGCGGCAGCTCGCCCGAAGGTCCAATATAACCAGCCCGCATTCCGACACCCGTTAACGTCCCGATGGTGTCAAAAATATCAACAAACAGAAACACAAATAGCACTGCAATCCAGTCAATAAAATTCTCGGAGTTCAGATTAGAAATGCCCAGAAATGCTTGACCAAAAATGTCTTTTGGCAGTTCCGGCAGCGCAAAAAATCCTTGAGGTGGGGGTGAAACCTTGAACAGCCAAGCCCAAATAGCAGTTCCCAAAATTCCAAATAGTAACGCACCTTTGACGCGCCGCACCACCAATCCGGCTGTAATCGCTAAACCCGCCACAGCCAGTAGCGTGTTCGGTTCTGCTAAGCTGCCAAACGCCGTTTTTGTGGCTGGATTTGCCACAATCAATCCGGCCCCCCCATTAACAACATCTCCTGACATCCCGATGTAGGCAATAAACAAGCCAATCCCACCTGCGGTTGCGTGCTTGAGCGACTTGGGAATTGCCGCGATCAATAACTTACGTACATCTATCAACGTCAGAAGGATAAAAATTAATCCCTGAACAAACACGCATGACAGCGCCAACCGCCAATCGATTTTCAGTCCGATTACAACTGAGAAAGCAAAAAAGGCATTCGTTCCCATTCCAGGCGCGAGCCCGAACGGGTAGTTTGCTAAAATTGCCATGCAGAAGGTTCCAACTGCTGACGCCACAGCGGTTGCTACAGCCAATTGCGAAAACAAATCTCCAGGCTGTTGTAGAAAAATCGCGTTTGACAGAATAATCGGATTGACGACTAAGATGTATCCCATCGTCATGAACGTGGTGATACCCGCGAGCGTCTCTGTTCTGAAATTGGTTCTGTAGAAATCAAACTGAAAGAACTCTGCCAGTGCTGCTTGCCAACCTGTGTAGGATTGCTTTGGTGGAATTGGTTTTTGAAATTCTAAATCAGCGCTCATGGTTTGGATCTGCTCCATTTAATTGAGATAGGAGTTAGGCGGTAAACGATCGTCCTAGACCCAATGCCGCCAATTCTTTGGGATAGGCGATCGAGCTTTTATCCCCGGCAATGTGGACTTCATCTTGCAGCGCGCGAGGTAAATCTTCGGGATACTGTTCTTCAACAATGTCCTTATCTTCGCCAAACACTTGATGGTTAAAGTCCAGCGTGTCTTGCAGCGGTGCATCTTTGTCAAAATTGCGGCTTCTCGGCACTACCCAAGCGAGTTTTGCGGGCTGAAACCGGACAGGCAGCATTTAGGATGTGTAACTGCCCGTTCCCAAAGGTAACGCTTAACTTCGCTGTGAACGGCAGCCACACTTCAAACAATCGACGCCACTAAAACCCAGGCGGACTCAGATGCTTTAGATTGTGCGGATAGTTGCTCACAGTGCTGACATCCCGCAGCGCGAAACCCGTGCGGTAGTCGCTCAACGGGATAATCTGGCACTTCTGGATTTCCGCGCTCGCCAAAGGATTCGGTTTGAACAAACGCAAAATGACTCACATCCAGAAAGCCTTCGACTTGACGACCTGTGGCAGCTTCGTGAGCTACGCTGGCTGGCAGAACCTGAATATAGTCTGGATCGTTCCATTCCTGAAAGTATGGAACCTGAATATAGTCTGGATCGTTCCATTCCTGAAAGTATGGAAAATGCACTCCTCCGTTATCCACGAGCCTTACCCACACTAAACCATAGCGTTCGGTGACAGCGTAGGTCGTCAATTTCAGCCGAGCGGGAATTGCGGCATCCAGTTGAGCGGGAATACGCGTGCATTGACCGCTTTTGTCGTAGCCGACGCCGTGATATTTGCATTGGAGTTCATCGTTCTCAACCCGTCCCAAACTCAGAGGAACACCGCGATGCAAACACAAATCCCGTGCTGTAACGATCCAGCTATCGGAAAGTCGAAACAGCACGAGACGTTCATCGAGCAGCTTTGCGGCAAACGGTCGATGCGTAACTTCATGCGAGAACGCGATCGGATACCCAAACGCCGCAAGGGCTTTCCAATCAGTTTCACTAAAGGTGCAGTTTCGAGGCCATACAAACGCAGAATTGCATGATCGTTCTTGTGTAGTGTGCATAATCCTGTATGCGAAATACCGCTGAAGCTTAAGATATTAGAAAGCTTACTTCTGTACGATTTACTACATACCCCTCTTCTGTCACTTTCGGCCTAAAATAATCCGGGATGCTTAGAGCATAAGACTTTTATCAAAAATTTTGATTGTCGGCATTCTGTTAGAAAATAAACGCTCAAATCCCCGCTCTATCTACAGTTAAAAATTTGGCTCTCACTTTTATTTTCCCAGAGTGACAGAAGAGGGGTAATCACTGTTAGTAACCAAGCGGCAAATATCGTTGGCAAGTTATCAAAAGGCGCTATTGCCATGCTGCCCCAAGCTGAATATAGCGTTATCAGGCAGGAGGGAGAATGTGGCTACACAACCAATGCTTTAACGTAAAGATTCAGGTCCAAAAAGACTTAAGTGGCGGCATCTGGTAAAATAAAAGAATGAAAAAGCCCGCACCCACCAGAGAGCAGAAAAAAACCGAAATCGAGCGGTTGAGCCAAGCTGAAAGAGTGGAAATGGTACTGGATCTGCAAAAAATTATTGCACAATTGCAAGAAAAACTAGCTATTGCTGCGGGCAAAAGTCGAACCACCAGTCAGACTTCATCCAAACCCCCATCAACGGCTCCGATCCAAAAACCCGATAAACCAACAGTTAAACCAGAAGCAGACCAAAAAAAGAAACCAAGCGGACAACCAGGTCTTGACGGGGAGAACCCGCAAAGGGTTTGGACGAGTACACAGAACCGAAATTAGCTCACCCCACATCTGTCTCAGGGCTTAAAGAATGGCTATGGACGGCTAGTGGAGAAGGATTCTGTTTGTTTCATGCGGCAAATACTTTTGTGACGTGTGGAAGTAGAAACCATGCTGGGTACAAAACTTGCAGGAGCCTTAAGCTCAGATGATTTCAGCGTTTATAATGTTGGGAAAGTTGCAGCCCAACAGAAGTGTCTGGCTCACTTACGACGGCATTTCAAGAAAGTGCTGGGACTTCCTGGCAACAATAATGCAGCAGTCCCTCAAATATTTCTGTCATTAATAGATGAAGCTTTTACCGCCCCTGAGTCCTGGCGAAAGACAAAGGATCGACTGTTATCGATCGCGGATTCATCCCTCCGATAGGCTGGTCGCTTTTTAACTATTCGAGGGGGTCTAGGGGATCAATAAGTCCCACACCATAATCTTTGATTTGGTGTTGGGATACATGGACACCCCCACACCGATTTTATCCGGTCAATCAGGCGTAAAATCGGTAGCAGGTATAGATTTATAGATTTGCAATTCTGTGTTAGACTTGATTGCATGACTCTGATCATGAACTACTGCTACCGAATTTATCCCGACGCCAGCCAAGAAGAAACGATGCTTCATTGGTTGGAAATTTCTCGCAAGGTTTATAACTACGCCTTGCGAGAAATCAAAGATTGGGTCAATTCGCGTAAATGTAGTTTAGATTATTGTTCGCTGGAGAGAGAATACATCGTTCCAGCCGACAAGCCATTCCCTACCTATTACGTTCAACAGAACGAACTTCCCAAAGCGAAGAAAACGTTCTCGTTGTTGGGCGAAGCCCCTTCTCAAGTTCTGCAAACTACTATTCGTAGATTGCATGATGCTTGGAATTATTTTCAGTCGCGGGGGTTTGGCTTTCCTCGCTTCAAGAAGTTTGGACAAATCAAGTCCATGCTCTTTCCTCAATTCAAAACCAATCCTATTACGGGATGGCAGATAAGCTTGCCCAAACTTGGGAAGATGCCTATCAACTTGCATCGACCTATCCCAGAGGGGTTTGTGGTTAAGCAAGCACGGATATTGAGGAAAGCTGATAGGTGGGAAGTTGTAGTAACAATTGAGTCTGATGTGTCGATACCTGACGCTCAACCGCATGGAGATGGGCTGGGTATCGACTTGGGATTGTCCAAGTTTTTGACAACCTCGGATAAAGAGTTTATTGCTAGACCCCGATTCCTGACATCCTTGTACCGCAAGCTGGAATTGCTGCAACGTAAGTATGCCAGAACGAAAAAGGGTTCTAAGAACCGTGAGAAAGCTCGAATCAAGGTTGCCAGATTCCACAACCACATCGCTAGAGTTCGGAAGGATTGGCAATTCAAACTGGCTAACCATCTGTGTACCAAGGAAGGTATTGGGATGGTCTTTGTTGAGAACTTGAACTTGAAAGCGATGTCCAGGGGGATGTTGAGAAAACATACCTTGGATGCTGCTTTTGGTCAATTTCTCAATCTGTTGGAGTGGGTCGCCAAGAAGCATCAAATCTATTTTTGTCGCGTCAATCCAGATGGAACGTCTCAAACTTGCCCTAAGTGCAACACACATACGGGTAAAAAAGAGCTTTCCGAACGAGTTCATAAATGTGGTGAGTGCGGATATCAAACCGATAGAGATCACGCAGCATCCGAAGTTATTAGGTTGCGTGGTTTAGAACTCATTAGTACGCAAGGACTTTGCGGAATAGAAAATGCCTATGCAGTCGGTCTGCCGGGGATTGATGAAAGTCAGTCGCCGTCAGAGGCGAAATCCCGCAGGGGAAGAACTAGGAAATCTTCCAACAGTGATGTTGGGAAGCCCATACCATAATCTTTGATTTGGTGTGGGAGGATGTCACATTTTGCGCTATAAATGGAAATTGCAACAGCATCAAGCACGCTCCGAACACAGCTTTAAGTTTTAGGAGAATTTTCATGGCAACGCAAAACCAATCTCAAACCTCACAGCAAAATTCAGCTAGCGACGATCGCCCTGAATCTCGGCAGCCGATCCGCACTTCTGAAGATTGGGAAAAACCAGAGCTCGAAGAATTCGATTTGTGTTTGGAAGTCACCGCCTACATCTACAACCAGCAATAGCAGGAAATAACTATCATGCTTTTGTTGATAAAACACTCAATTCTGAGGATTGGGCTGGCAAGTGCTGGAATCACGATCGCAGCTTGCTCTGTCGCTCCCCCAAATACGGCTACTGTTGCCCCTACTGCTGCCCCTACTGCTGAAGCATCCCCCGTTCAAGCAGTATCTCCAAGCAGCACGGCTCAGGGGTTCAAGCAAGCAACGGTCGCGGAAGGGTTAGAACGCCCCTGGGGCATGGCATGGCTGCCCGATGGCAGTATGTTGATTTCGGAAAAAGCAGGGCGACTGCGGTTGCTGAAAAATGGGGTGTTGGAACCAACTCCGATCGCGGGCGTGCCGTCCGTGATGTCATCAGGCCAAGGTGGATTGATGGATGTTTCCATTCACCCTCGATTTGCCGAAAATCGATTTGTGTATCTGACTTACGCCTCGGGCACCGCCGATGCGAATCGGACTCGCATTGCCAGAGCGAGATTTGACGGCAAAGCTTTGCAGGATTTGCGCGTCATCTTCGAGGTGTCTCAAGTCAAGTCGGGTACGCAACATTTTGGATCGCGCATCCTGTGGCTGCCGGATGGCACCATGTTAGTCGCGATCGGAGATGGCGGAAATCCACCGGTGCAGCTAGAAGGCGCTCTGATTCGGAAGCAAGCACAGAATTTAGGCAGCCGTCTGGGCAAAATAGTGCGGTTAAACGATGATGGTTCAATTCCTCGCGATAATCCCTTCGCAACAAATGCCAATGCAGATCCGGCTATTTGGAGTTACGGACACCGCAATATTCAAGGGATAGCCTTCGATCCGGGAACAAAACGAGTTTGGGTAACGGAACACGGGGCGCGCGGCGGCGATGAATTGAATCTAGCTGAAGCGGGCAAAAACTATGGATGGCCGCTCGTCACCCACAGTCAGGAGTATGCAGGCGGCGAGATTTCACAGGAGCGATCGCGCCCCGGTATGGTAGATCCAAAAGTCGTTTGGACTCCGGCAGTGGCTCCTTCTGGACTGGCATTTTATACTGGCGATCGTTTTCCTGCTTGGAGGGGCAATCTGTTTGCCGGGGGCTTAGTTTCTCAAGACGTGCGGCGGATCGAGCTCGATGCAGCAGGAAATGTCCTCCGCCAGGAAGAAATTAGCATCGGGCAGCGGGTGCGGGATGTGCGGCAAAGTCCAGATGGGTTGCTGTACGTTCTCACAGATGACTCGAACGGTAAATTGATTCGGCTGGAACCGACTAATAACTGAGGTCGATTTGATTCTGGCTGCTGAATTCTGAATTCAGAATTCTTATTTTTAACGGATTTTGATAGATGATCGTGAGAATTTTGGGAGCAGCGGCGGGCGGGGGATTTCCCCAATGGAACTGTCATTGTCGGGGCTGTGAAGCGAGTCGATCGGGCCGGGCAACAGCGCTAACTCAATCATCGATCGCAATTCGATCGAACGGCGGGGATTGGTTTTTAATTAATGCTTCGCCGGACGTGCGCCAGCAAATTGAACTAATGAGAGCGCACAACTGTTTTGCTCCGCAAAACGGGCGCTCGCTGCCTTTTGCTGGCATCATTTTAACGGATGCTGAAATCGACCATACGACTGGGTTGATGTTGTTGCGGGAATCATCGCATCCTTTAAAAATTTACAGTTCAGATCGAGTCAAATTCGCCCTGACAACCGGCTATCCATTATTTTCGACACTGCAAAATTATTGCGGTGTCGATTGGTCGCCTCTAGATGCTGCCATCTCGCTGGCATCGGATCTGGAAGTCGAGGCTTTTGCACTTTCGACAAAACCGCCGAAATATATGCAGAACGAAGATCGATCGCCGGATGAAGTTTGGGGCGTAGGATTGACAATTCGCGATATCAGCACTGGTAAAACTCTAACTTATGCACCCGGATTGGCGGCGATCGACGAGACAATGCAGCGCCGTTTAAATGCCAGCGATTGCATCGCGATCGACGGCACGTTTTGGACTGATGACGAACTTCCAGCCTTAAGTGTTGGAGCGCGATCGGCACTGCAAATGGGACATTTACCTTTATCGGGAGAGCGAGGCAGTTTGCGGCAGCTTGAAGGACTAACTGGGTCGCGCAAAATTTTAGTTCATATCAACAATACCAATCCAATTCTAATTCCAAATTCTCCTGAGCGACAAGCAGTTGAAAGTCAAGAGGTTGAAATTGGTTGTGATGGATTAATGTTTGATTTGTGATAGGGCAATCATAAATGATTCATAAATTTTTTACCCCAAAAATTCCCCAAACTCGCTCGATCGGGAGTAAGAACTTCACAAATGATTTTCCGTAATGCCAGCCTTTTTTATTAGGTCGAGCGAGCGGAGGCGAGATATAGCAATCCTGAAAATATGCAATGATAAATTCATCACAAACTAGATCCGCTCGAACCATGCAAGAATTATTGTCACCGATTGAATTCGAGAATTTGCTGCGCCAGCAACACCACCGCTACCACCACCTGCACCCGTTTCACCAACGCATGAATGCAGGAGAATTGACTCCAGAAGAAGTTCGGCGCTGGGTAATTAATCGCTTTTATTATCAACGCAATATTCCGCTTAAAGATGCTGCAATTTTATCGAATTGTTCCGATCGAGAAGTGCGGCGCGAGTGGATTCAACGCATTATCGACCATGACGGCCGGAATATCGATCGCGACGTTAGGGGTGCGGAAGCAGGAGGAATTGAAGCATGGTTGCGATTGGGTGAAGCGGTGGGACTGTCGCGCGATCGACTGTTGGACGATGGAAATGTTTTGCCCGGAGTGCGATATGCTGTCGATGCTTATGTCAATTTCTGCAAGACTAAACCTTGGATTGAAGCGATCGCATCTTCGCTGACAGAGTTGTTTGGACCTGATGCAATTCGCGATCGATTGGTTGCGTTGGAAAAATACTATTCATGGATCGATCCGAGTGGATTTGATTATTTCCGAGTGCGATTGCATCAAGCCCCTCAAGATGCTCGCTACGCACTGAATTTAGTGGTGCAAAACTGTCAGACTGTTGAGATGCAACAGAAAGCTGTTCGGGCATTAATTTTCAAATGCGATCTGTTGTGGAGCCAGCTTGAAGCGATCGAACGAGGAGACACTCGTCCCTCAGAAACATGAGGGGAGAGGGGAAGAGGGGAAGATTTTAGATTGGGGGATTGGGGGATTGGGAGATTGGGACAATTACTAACTGTCAACTATCAACTATCAACTGTCAACTATCAACTGTCAACTATCTTGAAAACTAATGAATGGTAACAGTTATCCCTATCTTGCTTGTGGAGTGCGGCTGTTTTGGGATGAGATCAGGCAACAGCATTTTCTCTTGTTTCCCGAAGGCGCAGTCAAACTGAATAAAACGGCTTGGGCAATTTTAAAACTGTGCGATCGCCACCATACGACCGACGAAATTATTGCAGAGTTATCCGCGCAGTTTGCTAGCCCCAATGTAGAAGCAGATGTCCGCCAACTAATCGCTCAAATTTCGCAGCGAGGTTTTTTAAATGAATGAAATTGCGCTACCTTTTAGCTTGGTTGCAGAGTTAACCTATCGCTGTCCTTTGCGCTGTCCTTACTGCTCGAATCCGATAAATTGGAGCGATAATTCTTACCAGCAAGAACTCCAGACAGAGGATTGGTTGCGAGTAATCCGGCAAGCTCGAAAGTTGGGTATTTTGCAGTTGGGGCTGACTGGTGGAGAACCTTTGCTACGCAAAGACTTAGAAATATTGGTGGAAACCGCGGCCGAGTTAGGACTTTACACGACATTAGTTACGGCCGGAACTTTACTCACAAAAGAACGGGCGGCAAATTTAAAAAACCTGGGTTTAGATCACGTTCAAATTAGCATTCAAGATAGCCTCGCGGCGCAGTCCGATCGCATTGCCGGAACGCGATCGTTCGACCAAAAAATCGCTGCGTCTCAACTGGTAAAAGAGTTAGGTTTGCCGCTAACATTGAACTTTGTTTTACACCGTCAGAATCTGGATCGCCTTGAGGAAATGCTATCGCTGGCCGAGATGTTGCAAGCCGATCGCGTTGAATTAGCAAACACTCAATACTACGGTTGGGCGCTGCACAATCGGGATGCTTTATTGCCGACTCGCGAACAGTTAGCCCGCGCGGAACAAGTGGTGAAAGCAGCTCAACAAAGGCGCAAAATTCCGATGGGAATTCTCTATGTTATTCCAGATTACTACGCTCAATATCCCAAACCTTGCATGGGCGGTTGGGGGAATCGGACGTTAATTATTACTCCCAATGGCGACGGTTTACCGTGCCAAGCGGCAATGGCAATTCCCGATATTGAGTTTGGCAATATTCGCGATCGCGCGCTTGATTGGATTTGGTTTGAGTCTGCGGGAATGAATCGATTTCGCGGCACGAATTGGATGCCGGAACCTTGTCAGAGTTGCGATCGTAAAACCTTGGATTGGGGTGGTTGTCGCTGTCAAGCATTTCTGTTAACCCAAGATGCACGGGCTACCGATCCTGTTTGCCATCTTTCACCCCAACACTCTCAAATTCGATCGGTGTTAGATAGATTGTCCGTGCACAAAGAAGATTTTGTCTACCGCGATCGATCGGCAGGAACAAAAGGATTTAATTAAAAAGGGACAATCTGGAATTGCAACCTCTATTAATCTAATTTAAAACAGAATGGCGATCGCCATTCTTCCACCGCTTAAACAATTCCGGCGTCACCAACTTTTGCGTAAAAAAGATTGTCTCCAAAACTATCAACAATCCAAAAATAATCAACCGCATATCTCTCAAAAATTGTGCCAACCCAACCGGCAATTTCTGAATAGTAGCCAATCAGCCATCTCCGAATCAAACATGGATTGATTTGAATTTCAGCTAGCAATGCTGCAAAAAGAAGCAGAGGAACTAAAGAAAAAATAGCTAACTTTAATACAATTGAGGGATATTGTTGGCGGCTGCTTGGCGAACATCCGAGTTTGGGAGTTTATCAGTTGGTTGTGGAAGTCGAAGGAGATTGAAGGGAATTGATAGCTATAAGCTGTTGCACATTTAAACTGTGATACAAGCATTACCCTTATTTTTAATTTTTCGACCCCATTTAATTATTAATT
>NZ_JAUBTG010000071.1:0-24553 GCF_036702395.1 Microcoleus sp. D3_18_C2
TTCTTTACCATGCCTTTGATGTTGAGATTTTCCACTGCAATAACTTGGTTTTCGTTAACTATCTTGCGGGATAGCTTTTGTAGAAAATCTTCCCGGCATCGGGCAATCTTGGAGTGAACTTTTGCCACCGCCCGTCTTGCCTTTTGCCTGTTTTGACTGCCTTTCTTTTTGCGAGAAAGCTTTTGCTGCTTACGTTTTAGGTTCCGCTGACGTTTAACAAAATGCTTGGGATTGCCAAACTTAGAACCATCACTGGTAATCGCAAAATGAGTCAACCCGACATCAATGCCAATAGCTTTACCTGCTGGGACGGATTCAGGCTTTTCTTTCCCGTCGTCAGTCAAAACAGAAATAAAGTGTTTGCCGTCTGGGTTACGAGACACGGTAACGGTCTTGATGTCGCCCTCGAAATCACGGTGCCGCCGACAGAAAACTAAACCAATTTTAGGTAAATTAATATAGTCACCGTCAAATTTGACATTTTGAGGATAACTGATCGACTGCCTGTCGTGCTTGGCTTTGAATTTGGGTGGCATCGCCCTCTTGTCAAAGAAGTTTTTGTAGGCAGTAGATAAATTCAATGCAACGACCTGCAAGCATTGAGAATAGGGTTCTTTCAACCATTCGTATTCTTTCTTGAGTGCAGGGAGCAAACCTTGTATGTATGCTCTCGATAGTCCTTTCCCGGTATTCTTGTAAGTTTCTTGACACAGATTCAAAGCATAATTCCAGAACCATCTCGCACAGCCAAAAGACTTTGCCAGCAAGACATCTTGCTCATGTGTGGGATAAATTCTGTACTTGTAAGCTTTATACATTTATCAGGAGTGCAGAATACCGGTAAAAATATCATACGCGCACAAAAACGATATTGATTCGCTGTCGCTCAATTTATTTTCTGACTCATTTTCATCCCGACGCTCACCTTCGGTAGAGCGCGGGACTTCCCATTCGCATTAGTTAAATTGCTAAGTTGGCTGAGCTTCCATCCAATCAAAAATCAGGTTTAATTGTTCCAGTGTCACTAACCCGTACTGCCACAGAACCATCGGCAGTTCGCTGGCATCTTGTTCACCGTGTCGGAGAGCAACGGCGATGGCAGAATTCGATATTGCCAACTCTCCCCGCAAATAATCGATCAGTTGAGCCTTTCTCATCACCTTCACCGCCTGTTTTATGCGCTATTGTAAAGATATGTAGCTAATCAGTCTGTATCGGAAGTTTAAGTGCTCTAATTTTAGGTTCACAATAGAGAACCTTGTGTGATGGAAACCTCACAAAACTTGTGATAAAATTAAGAGAAAAAAGCGATCGCAGTCACAAGAACTGCGAGAATCAAAAATTGGGTTCCGCGATCGCTCGCTTCCCATGAATTCATTTAAAATTGCTAAAGTCCTAGCTGAAGCTGAACTCCCGCTTCTGTACCGCTGTCGGTTTGTTTGGGAGGTAAAGGATTTCCTTGACGCTGGGCGTCCGAAGGAGTAGTAATAAATTCCAATGGGCCCTCGATTTTGAGGCGAAATGTGTCGCCCAAGCTGCTTTCCCTTCTAGCAGAATTAGCCGCCGTTTCTGGTTCACCAATCAAGTTGTGGTAGTCCGAGTCTAAGGTTCTGTCCTCCACAGTCCTCAACGAGTCCCCCGATAAAGTCGTTTCCGAATATTGGGGCGTTGGTTGCAGTCTTTGTTGGGCGAGAACCGCCGGGGTCAAACCGATAAAAATTGAGCTCAGTCCGAGAGCAGTGCCAAGAGTAGCAATAACTGCGTTCATCATCCATGCCTCCGCTAGTTGCATCCTACTATCCTTATTTTACCCAGTCGCAATTAAGTTGTACTCTATCAAAAGTAGCTGCTTGTGGAGATATCAATTAAATTTACTGTCAAAACTTATAACTTTCGATCGCGCTATCGGTCAAATATAACTGACGCAGCAACCGGGTTGAAACGCCAAAATACGTCATTTCAGACATGAGTCAACCAAAAACTCTATTGGTTTGATTAGCGCGCCTCATGAGTGGAAAAATAGTTAGTGCTGGACGCACGGGCGGCTATCCATCGGTTGTTTTTCACGAAAATAGTTCGTTGCAGACCGCCAAAACGCTAAAAAAACCTGGTTTGAGATACCAGTTCCCAAAAAAATGCAACGGCAGACAAATTCCAAGCCCTTACAGAATCAGTCTTTCCTACTTCTTTAATTCTTTAATCTCAAATCTATAATAGGATGAGCGTGTAGAGTGAGTCCAGGATTGATACTGCATTCATCTCGATCGCCAATGTTCCCCAAGCGGACGATCGCGCTAAGATGGCGGTGGCAGTCGTTAAAAATTCAGTTGCCAGCGGCAGATTCCGAACTCTTAACAGCACTTTGCCTACTAAAACCATCTCAACTTCAAAACCTGCGCTCATCAAGTTGTACTTGACCAATAATTTCTTAATGGTACCCGCCACGTGATTTATCCGTGGAATCAATCCAACATCCAAAATCCTTGCATCCTCAAGCCCCCGGATTTATCCGTGGTGTCAATCTAAAATCTAAAATCTAAAATCTAAAATCGAATGACCAATAATTTCAAAGGTGGTACCCGCCACGTGATTTATCCGTGGAATCAATCCAAAATCCAAAATCCTTGCATCCTCAAGCCCCCGGATTTATCCGTGGTGTCAATTCTTTAATCTCAAATCTAAAATCTAAAATCGAATGACCGGAATGTTGTGGGTTCATAATAGTTCTGCTTTACCATGCCAATCAAATATCTGACAGACCCGATTTTAAAAATGTCGCGCAAAGTGCCAATTCGCATCGTCCTTGTTGTACCTTTTGCACTCCAGACTTTCGCTGCTGTAGGGTTGACGGGGTGGCTGTCGTTGCGGAACGGGCGCATAGCCGTCAACGATGTTGCCGCCCAACTGCGGACAGAAGTCACATCGCGTATCCAGCAACATATTAACAGTTATATTGAAACGCCACACCAAATCAATCAGCTCAATCTCGATGCCATCCGTCTTGGCATTGTGAACGTGCAGGATAGTGATAGTTTGCAACGCTACTTCTACAAACAAATCAAAATTTTTGATAAAATTAGCTACATTCAATTTGCATCCGAAGAAAAAGATTTTATTGGAGTGGAACGCCTCGACGACGGCAAGTTGCAAGTTCAGATTTCTAATCAATCTACTGGCTATAATTTGCATAGCTACGGGCTGTCAGAGTTGGAGGAACCAACCAAACTATTAAAAACTACTCTCAACTACGACCCCCGCCTCCGACCTTGGTACATAGCTCCGGTGCGCGCAGGCAAACCGACTTGGAGTAAAATCTATAATTATTTTGACGCTCCCAAACTAGCGATTACGGCGGCTGTACCAGTTTATGGCGATGATGGTAAACTGATTGGCATCCTGGGTTCTGACTTGGCACTTTCCAAGCTCAATCAATTCTTAGAAAGTCTAAAAATTGGCAAATCAGGACAGACTTTTATTGTAGAAAGGTCTGGGCAATTGGTGGCAAATTCTACTCTGGAACCGCCATTTATTGTTAGCAATGGTGTTGCGAAACGGATTGTGGCAACGAGCAGCAAGAATGTTCTCATTCGATCGACCGCCCGCTATTTGACTGAACGCTTCGGGGATTTGCACAAAATTGACAGATCTCGCCAGTTAGATTTTACGATCGACGGTCAACGGCAATTTCTACAGGTGACGCCGCTTTTAGACAGCAGGGGCCTCGACTGGTTGATTGTGGTGACGGTTCCTGAAGCCGATTTTATGGAAAGGATTAATGCCAACACTCGGTATACTGTGGTGATGTGTCTGGGTGCTTTGGTGCTGGCAACGGTGATTGGCGCTCTGACTTCTAGGTGGATTGTTGTACCGATTCGGCGTCTGAGCAAGGCTGCGGAGGGTTTGTCCCGGGGAGAATGGGACGGGATGGCGGTAGATTCCCGCTTGATGGCGTCTGTAGAGCGAGAGGATGAGGTGGGTGTCCTGGCTCGCTCTTTTAATATGATGGCCGCTCAATTGGAAGAGTCGTTTACTACTCTCGAAGATCGGGTGGAATCTGCGATCGCCGACAAAAATCAATTAATTATTTCTCTGAAAAAATCCCAGCAAAAACTGGCTCTCCATCTTCACCAAACTCCTTTGGGTGCGATTGAATGGAATCTAAACTTTGAAGTAGCGGAATGGAATTTGTCAGCGGAAAGAATTTTTGGATACAACCGTTTGGAAGCAATGGGACGCCACGGAGTCGATCTCATAGTTCCTGAAAATGCTAAGGAGTATGTCCGGCAACTATCTATAACTTTGCTCACTAATCAAGGAGGAATTAGTAGTATTAACGAGAACATCAGAAAAGACGGAAAAATTATTCTGTGCGAGTGGTACAATACGACCTTGGTTGATGCTGATGGCAGCATTATCGGGGTGGCATCGCTGATTCAGGATGTGACTGAATTTCACAGTGCTGTGGGGCAGTTGCGGGCCAGCGAGGAGCGGTTTCGCCAGTTGGCAGAAAATATTCATGAGGTATTTTGGATTAGAGAACCCAATCAAAAGCAGCTAGTTTATGTGAGCCCTGCTTGCGAGAAAATATGGAATTTGAGCTGTCAGAGTTTGCAGTCAGAACCGGAGGCTTTTTGGGATGCTATTCACCGGGAGGATCTCGATCGCGTCAAGGCTGCTTTTGCGAAACAGGGGCGGGGCGATTATGATGAGGAGTATCGGGTAGTGCGCTCGGACGGTTCAGTTTGCTGGGTGCGCGATCGGGCTTTTCCAGTCCGCAGCCAAACCGGAGAAATTTACCGCATCGTCGGTATTGCTGAAGATATTACCCAGCGCAAATTAGCAGAAGAATTCCAAAAAGTCGCTCAAACCGCTCAAGCAGCAAACCAAGCCAAAAGCGCCTTTTTAGCTAATATGAGCCACGAATTGCGAACTCCCCTCAACGCGATTATTGGTTACAGCGATATGCTCACAGAAGACGCGGAGGATTTAGGCTGCGAAGATTTTATCCCCGACTTGCAAAAAATTCAAACTGCCGGTAAACACCTGCTATCTTTAATTAGCGACATTCTAGATATTTCTAAGATTGAAGCGGGGCGGATGGAACTTTACTTAGAAACTTTCAACCCGGTTAATTTAATTGACGAGGTAGTTTCTACTGTCAAACCCTTGGTAGATAAAAATTCAAATAAGTTTGAAGTTGATGTTGCTGACGACTTGGGAATGATGTATGCTGACATTACCAAAACTCGTCAAATATTGCTCAACCTGCTGAGCAATGCAGCCAAATTTACGGAACATGGCACTATTACCCTCTGTATTGAAAGAGTTAAACATGACAGCTTAACCACTCAAGAAATAGCAGAACCTTCCGACTCAATAATTTTTCGCGTAGCTGATACGGGCATTGGGATTCCCCCCGAACAATTGCAGCATTTATTTCAAGCATTTATGCAGGGCGACGCATCAACTACCCGCAAGTATGGCGGCACGGGTTTGGGATTGACGATTAGCCGTCACTTTTGCGTGATGATGGGTGGCGATATGCAGGTTGAAAGCGAGTTAGGTTGCGGTTCGGTTTTTACTGTGTGCTTGCCGGCCCGCGTTGAATTATTGGTCAGCAGTTAGTCTTGCTTTCCGGGAGGCAATTGTTACACAAGAAACCAGGTTTATTGACAAAAAACCTACGCTTTTAGATAATTTATGAGCAATAAACCAAGGTGATGATAGGATGCAGCCTCAGTCTTATTCTAGCTAATTCGCCGTTTCTGCCGCCCCAAAAGTTGAGCTGTTAATACCCCGCCGACGAAGCCAAAGAAATGCCCTTGCCAGGAAATTCCCGGCTGCGAGGGCAAAACTCCCCAAATTAAACTGCCGTAGAAGAAACCGACAATTAAAGATACCAAAATAGATGTAAAGCTGCGTTCAAAATAGCCCCGCAGCAGCAAGAAGCCGAAGTAACCAAAGATTAATCCGCTGGCACCAATGTGAACGGAATAGGGCGCGCCAGTCAGCCAAACTCCGAATCCGCTGACTAGCACAGTGACCGCACTCACGATAAAAAAGTCGCTAATTTCTCGCAGCATGATCAACCAACCCAATGTCACTAAAGGGAGGGTATTGGTGGCTAAGTGAGCAAAACTGCCGTGCAGAAAAGGCATCAACAGGATGCCTTGAAGTCCGTCGAGGTTGCGGGGGCGGACTCCGTAGGCATTCAGCCTGCCTCCGAATAGGAATACATCGACAATTTCGATAATCCAGAGGAGGGAGACGAAGCCACCGAGAATGGCGGCGTGGCTTTGCAATTCGCGGGTGATAGCTTTGGTTTCTGGGTTACTCATGGGTGGTGAGGACGGTGATACCGATTATTTCTCATTGTAGAAGTTTCTGAGCGATCGCGAGCAAAGATTGTTGGGTCGATGTTTCAGGGTTTTTTGCAGCAGAGCTTATTTAGAAATATTATAAGTTTTATTAAAAATTCCGCATTTTCACGTATAGGATAATTCACCTGGATGCGTCACAATTGTAATTGAACAACAAAAGGAGACTCAACCGAAGGTTGAAGCTAAAAGGTAGAAGACAGAATTTTTACCCTCTCAATCAATTGTTGGGCTTGAAATGAGGACACTTTTTAGAGCGCACACCGTCTTTAAAAAAAATCAGGAACTACTTTTCTCGCCCTAAGTCATTAATTTAAGAAGTTCAATCCGGTAAAGCAAAACGAGATGCTGTAGATACTGATTGTAGATAATATCGCACAAGCTCTACAGAGAGTTCTTGGCACCTCGTTATCAAAGAGGAAGAGAGCAAAATGAACGTATTTGATCATACAGTCTCCTACCGAACTCTGCCACATTGGGTAGGATTTGGCAAACAAGAAACCGCCGTTAATGTCGCTACAAATTCTCAGCCTTACGGTCAAAAGCCACACTTTGACCCCTTGCATCCGCTAAAACAATGGCTTGATAACACTGCAATTAAAAGTCAAAAGTTGGCACGGTTGCTGTGTAAGTTGATTCCTAGCCAGTGTCCGTTTGAGCGAGAAGTCAAAATTGGCGATCGCACTTTATTATCCATTCCGCCGCTGTGCAAGTTAAATCCGCTTTACGAGCAAGTGGTTGGGCTGCGCTTTCGAGCTTTGTGTTATTTGGCTGACGAATGTGGCGAAGATGTGACTCCTTATTGTTAATGCTGCAAAAACTTAAATTTCTCACTGTCATTTCACCCTCCCTTCTCCTTGTTGGGGAGGGTTTTTTTATTTTGAGATTATTCGGTGGTTGAAACCTGTTATATCAATTCCGGTTGCACCGGAATTATTGTTGACTGTTGACTGTTGACTGTTGACTGTTGACTGTGAGTCGAAAAACTGAATGGTTGAGTGTTAACTGTTGACTCGATTTTATTATTCCGATGCAACCGGAAACGATATTAACCTCAAACTCAAATGTGGCAAAGGGCCGATCATTCGATTTTAGATTTTAGATTTTAGATTTTAGATTTTAGATTTTGGATTGACTTGCGCGAGATAAATTCGGGGGCTTGAGGATTTTAGATTTTAGATTTTGGATTGATTCCACGGAGAAATCACGTGGCGGGTACCATCAAGAAATTCTTGGTCATTTGAATTCGAGGTTAAATTAGACAAACTTTCGTCTGCCTCAGCAGAAAAGCCAGATATTCTGTTAGATCCCCGGCTTTTTGAAAAAGTCGGGGATCTAAAGCCTGATCGCATTTAAATACTAAAGGGAGCGAATCACTCGTTGTTGGAGAATGCGTTTGCCTTTGTTATAAATACTAAGGCTAGCTCCTGTAACAATGTAATCGTAGGCACCATTTGTGGCCACGTAACCAGTCCCCTCTTCAGTTCGAGCACGCAGGGCAATTGTGCTGCCGTTACTCTTTTTAACGCCGTAGTAATATACTTGATTGGCGTGGTTGTAGCACAGATAAATCCGAAAGTTGCTGGTCTCGAAATAGTTTTCCACTTTCTGTCTTTTGCGAGCACAAAAATCTCTAACCTGTTTTTGGGGAGTGGATACATTAGCTATTTGTATGGTTTCAATCGGAGACTGAGTGCGAGACGCTGTTGGTGCAGTGCTTGTGTTCGATTGTCCTAAAGCCAAGGTTGCCGCTGGATTGCTGGCAAATAGCATTAAACCGAGTAAGCTGGTTTGTGTGAGTCTTGCTGTGAAGTTCATAAGTCATTCCTTTAAAAGATGTTGATGCGTCTAATCTAGGTAAGTGGGATTGATTAGGGCGATCGAACAGTACAGTTTTCGCCATTGGCCTCAAGGAGGAAATCCTGGGATGCAATTTCCGTTTGCCCTGCGATGGGACACTATTCTCAATAAGCTTTTAGGGGCAGGCTAGAAGCCCGCCCCACAATAGGATTGAATGTATAGTCGAAAGTTCGTTACTGAGAATGATATTTTTTTGTGAGTTTCTCTGCAACTGACTAGCCGCCGGACAATTAAATAACTGGCACTTTCGATTGCTGAGAGGACTTATGCACTAATAGGCGATCGCGAGGACAAAGCACAGAATGATTTTAAAGATTGGGTGCAAAGTGCGGGCGCTGATGCTAGTTTTCATCAATTTTGATAAGTGCGATCGCGCGACACGCCCCCGTAACCCACGAGGGAAGTCTTTACGTGTCGCTTTTGGGCTTTTCCGGTTCAGAAGGTAAATCTCCCTTTTTTTTCGCTTCCAAAACCGCCGTTTCAACGATAAAAGCGATCAAACTAGCTGTGGGTCTACCTTGCCGGTCGGCCCACAGTTCTAAGGATTCATAGATGTAGTCGGGGAGTGTGATGTGAACGCGCTTGCTCACTGTCAATATTTACTGTTTGTGAACGCTCCCAATCATACAAGTTTACGCCGATCGCGGTGTTATAACGCTATTTTAGTAATTTTCTGCTACCAATGAGGGCCTTTTGTGCAATAATTTGTACAGCACACCACAGGTGCAAAGTCAAAAGCCAGTCCCCCGCCGTGGAAAGCAAGGACTGGCTATGGCTCCAATTAACAAGGAGATACACCTATTATGCCGTATGAGAAACGTCTCAGACCGTGGATCGTGGTTCGTTTGCTTCCAAATCTACAAAGGGTCGTTGTCGGTCGGTTTCGCAGTTGGTCTGATGCAGAGGGTCATTTGCGAGTTCTCAAACAACTGCTTCCTGCTGCTCAATTGACCCTAGTTTTCGATCCGATCGATTAATTTTGGTGGCGAGTAATTGAAGTGCGATCGCCCTTGGTTTGAGAAGGGCGATCGTAGATGTTGGAATCTTATCAAAAACAGGCTTTCCGGCCTGTTCCCCAAAGAATGGTTTTTGTTGTGGGGTGTAGGGGTTGGGCAGGAGAGCCCGCCCGTACTTTCGGGCAATGTTAAACTAGACGCAAAATATCAATTGAGTTGGGGAAAAAACCGTGACAGCTATTCTACAAGCAACAGAACAGCCAACAGCACAGCGCTACTTCACTCCCGAAGAATATCTAGCCCTGGAAGAAGCAGCAGAGTATAAAAGTGAATATCGCGACGGAGTAATTATTCCTATGACAGGTGGAACTACGAATCACAATCAAATCGCTGGAAATATTTATATCGCATTAAGTCTTGGCCTCAAAAAACATGACTATAGAGTGTTTTTCGGCGACGTGCGTCTGTGGCTGCCGAAAAAGCGAACTTATACTTATCCCGACGTGATGGTAATTCCGGGTAAACCTGAGTATTTCAATAATCGCCAGGATACGGTGATGAATCCTCAAGTGATTGTGGAAGTTTTATCGAAATCTACGAAAGCTTACGATCGCAGCGATAAGTTTCAGTTTTATCAAACGCTGCCGACCTTTCAAGAGTATATTCTAATTGACCCATCGCGAATTTATGTAGAGCAGTATTGCAAGTTGGCAAACAAGCGATGGTCGTACAGTCAGTACGATGAAGAGGATGCGGCGCTAGTTTTGAATTTCTTTCAAGTTGAAGTAGCGCTGGCTGATGTCTATGAGAAGGTGGATTTTGAGGCGGAAAATGAGCCAGAAGATAGCCCGGAAGAATAATGCCGATCGCACTTGGTTTGAAAACGCAAGCGTTGATGATGAAAACTAGAAAGTATTCATTGACGGAATTCTTCTAATGTGATATGTTCAAGTTTATATTTATTACATTCATCAACTTAATATGACTAAGCCATTTCAAAGAATAATGCAAGCCGAGGATTTGCTAGAAAAAGCTAAGCGTCGCGAACAACAGTTGAGAATTAAATCTAGGCAGCGGTCGTTACACGGAAAGTCTATTAGAACTCCTGCTATTAACACTATACTGAAAAAATCAGGAAACAAATGGGGATTTGGAAGTGAAAAAGCTTTGGAAGATTTTGTATATGATAACTTGGATTGTTTGTTTGGACTAACACCTTTGAACCGTCAACATACAGTTAACGGAGAAGTTTGCGATATTTTGGCAATAGATGAAAATAAACAGTTAGTAGTGCAAGAGCTAAAAAATGAGGCAGATAGAAGTCTTATTCAGCAATTAACTCGTTATTATAGTAATTTGATTCAGTTTCAACCATACGATCGGGAAATAGATTATATCAAACCTATTAGGTTGATCGCGATTGCACCTAGTTTTCACAAACAAAACTTAATAGATATAAAGTACAGCCAACTATCTTTTGAGTTATTGAAATTTGAGGTAATTCAAGAGGAAAATAAACTTTTTATAAATTTTAATAATATAGATACAGGTAAAGTTTTTAGTGCAGAGTTTCAACACAGTAAAGAAGATGTTTGGGATATAGCAGCAAATTTACCGGAACCACCCAAAGCATTGTCTAATATTATGGCAGAATGCACTTCTGAACATCAGGAAAAAGTTCTTAAAATTAGAGAACAGATTCTTTGTTTCCATGAGAAAATTCAGGAAATCACTGCTAGTGGTGTTGTTAAGTATGGTCGCGGTCAAAGTAAAATTTGTGCTGAAATTCGTCATAGCAGTTCATCAAAAATGAATCTGGCTAATTCATCAAATTATCCGGGAATTTACTTGTATCTACCCATCCCTGATAAACAATCAGTAAGTTACAGGCCACCTCTGGGCAGAATGCAAATCCTGGCTGATGAATTGCAGAATGTGATCTTCGTAGGCTATATCCCTCAAGGTAAAAGAGGGGTGTCGAGTGTTTATAAGTTTCACGATTTTGAAAAGTTTATAAACCCGGCAAAGGTAACAAACCAATCTACACAATTAGAAATTTTGATAGACTTAGCTTTAGAAAACTGGTTGCAAAGATTTTAAGTTTACTAAGATTAGTCAGATACCGTAGGGTGCGTCGCTATTGAAAATCTCCGAACTAAATCGAAAATCTCATAGCGACGCACCCTACAATTAACTATGCGCCGACAGATTCCTTCGCTGCGTACAGCACCTCAACGGTAATCTTATCAATTCCCCGATCGCGCGCAAACTTCTCAGTATTCCGCTTCACCTTACCCCGCACAAAACCAGGGATTTTATTCAACTCAGCTTGTCCATCCTTCGTCCAACCCATATCAGAATCAGCCGAAATACCCTTCGTAATCACTTCCTTGGTATCGTGGCCGCCGAAGATTTCCAGCAAGTGGTCTTCCATTCCCAAAGTGAAGGAATTGTAGACCAAATCTACGCACTGATTCGTGCCTTCATAACCCAAAAATGGCTTGTAGCCGATCGGGAAATTTTGGACGTGAATCGGTGCAGCAATTACGCCGCAGGGAATATCCAACCGCTTACCTACGTGGCGTTCCATTTGCGTGCCGAAAATCGCCGAAGGTTCCGCTTTGGCGATCGCATCTCCAATCGCCCCATGATCCTCCGTCACCAGCACTTCATCACAATATCCTTTTACCTCTTCCCGGAACCAGTCAGCATCGTGTTTGCAGTACGTTCCTGCCCACACAACGTGGATTCCCATCTCGCGAGCCAAAATCTTCGTCATCGCCGCAGCGTGCGTATTATCGCCAAATACAACGGCTTTTTTGCCGGTTAAGTTTTGGCAGTCGATCGATCGCGAAAACCAAGCAGCCTGCGACACAAACCGCGTTTGTTGGTCAATAAAATTTTCGTAATCAACATCCGCACCTTGAGCGTTCAAAACTTGCTGAATCTTGCGGATACAGCGCGCAGTTTCTACCACACCCATCGGCGTAATATCGATCATCGGCGTACCGAATTCTTTTTGCAAATACTCCCCGGCCATCATCCCCAATTCCCGATAAGGAACCAAGTTAAACCAAGCGCGGGGCAGTCTTTTTAAGTTATGAACCGAAGCACCTTCGGGAATAACTTCGTTGACTTCAATGCCCAAATCTGCCATCAAACGCTTTAACTCGGTGCAGTCGTGCTGGTTGTGGAAACCCAGGGTAGACATACCGATAATGTTGACAGATGGTTTTTCGCTTTTGGCTTCTACTAAATCGCCTTTTTTGCGGGCTTTGTTAATGTAAAATTGGACGATTTGATCCAAAGTGCGATCGGCTGCTTGCAGTTCGTTTACCCGATAATGGTTAACATCCGCCAGCAATACATCGCCTTTGGCATCCAATTGAGCTCGTTCCACGAAGTTTTCCAAGTCTTCTTGCAGAATGCTGGAGGTGCAAGTCGGGGTGAGCACGATTAAATCTGGGTGTTCTTCTCTGTCCTTGCGGGTGATGTTGTCCACCACCCGTTCCTGGGAACCCCGCGCCAGTACGTGTCTGTCAACGACGCTGGTAGTCACCGGGGTGAAATCCCGTTCCCTCTCCAGCATGGAACGCATGACGTTGAAATAGTCGTCTCCTATGGGTGCGTGCATGATTGCATGGACGTTTTTGAAGGAAGTGGCAACGCGCAGAGTGCCGATGTGGGCTGGGCCTGCGTACATCCAATAAGCCAATTTCATAGGTATTTTTCCTGATGCTGGTTGAGAATTGCCCGATCGGGCGATTACTGCTAAATTTTAAGGTTGTTTCTGATTTTCTCACCGGATGAATCCTTGAGAAATACTAAGTTTCTGAGGATTTACACATTTGGGAAATGCTCAAACGCTTTGCCTGCTTGGCATTTGACTCGCAATTCAAACAACTTTACCTGGGTTTTATGGCAATAATTCTTAATCTTTCCTAAAATTTTCTTAAGAGTTAGGCAAATTTGATTAATGTAGGGTTCGCTGCCGCGCACCAGACAAGGTGCAATAATTCTGCATTTTTTGTCAAATTTACTCTGCTCAAACGGTCAATCGATTTTAGATTTTAGATTTTAGATTTTAGATTTTAGAATTGAAGCATTGACTTGCGCGAGATAAATACGTTCGGCAAGTTTCATCGGATACAGGTTTTTTATTTCTGGGTCCTCAGTCTGCGAAGGAATGAATTCGGGGGCTTGTCTCCTGGATGCTTTCGGTCAATCGATTGCGCGATTTGAGATTTTCGATTAAAGATTAAAGAATTGAAGCCTTGACCCAGCCCAAAAACGGATACGCTGCCACGTACAGGAGTCGTGGAAAGATAAAAATTGTAGACCCTAGTTCAAGCTCCCAGATTGCATCTGTGGGGTAAATCTAAAATCTAAAATCTAAAATCTAAAATCGACTGACTTGCGCGAGATAAATTCGGGGGATCCTTTATCGGATACAGGTTTTTTATTTCTCCACCCATGAAGCCGGGGGCTTGTATCCTAGATGCTTTCGGTCAGTTAGCTAAACAGACGGGAATCCCCGCACTATATCGCTTCGATTAGTGTGGGATGAAAGGCGCGTGAGGTGAGGATTCCACCCGTCTAGCAATTCAAAACTATGTTTTGAATTGCTAGACGGGTGGATGACGAAACAAACAAACTCTTTGTTTAACGAGTCTATTTTGTACTTCAATATACTTTACTCATGCACTTGACAGTAAATAAAGTATTCTGGTACAGTAACACTAATTGATATGTACCGACCACGCCAAAGGAATGAGAAGCTCTTACCAATATCGATTACGTCCAACAAAGTTACAAGCCATTGAAATCGACAGATGGCTGTCGATGCTATGGGCTCAATACAATTACTTGTTGGCTGATAGATTCAATTGGTACGAGCAAAACCGTTCTCCCATCAATGCGTGTCCGCTAGTTTGCCATTTACCCGAACTGCGGGATAATCCCGAATATTACAGTCAGAAAAAAACGTTACCTCAACTCAAGAAAACTCATCCTTGGTATGCTGAGATTTACTCTCAAGTTCTTCAAGATGTAGTTAAGCGAGTTAAGGTATCTTTTGATCGTTTCCTAAAAGGTGATAGCAACGGAAAGCGTAGTGGCAGACCGAGATTTAAACCACGCAGTCGTTATCGCACGTTCACTTATCCTCAAGTTAAAGACGGTTGTTTACAAAATAACTTAATTAACTTGCCGATGCTTGGAAAAGTTAAGGTTGTTTTACACCGTTCCATACCTAATGGATTCAAAATCAAAACCGTCTCTATCACTAAAAAGGCTGATGGGTACTATCTTACGCTCTCCCTAGAAGATTCAACAGTTCCTACGATTAAACCAGATTTTAATCCTCAAAAGATTACTGGAATTGATGTTGGGCTAAAGAATTTCTTGACAACCTCTGAGGGCGAAACAGTTGCAATTCCTCAACATTACCGCAAAGCCGGGAAACGTCTGCGAACTATTCAGAAGCGAGTATCGCGTCGTAAAAAAGGTAGCAACCGGAGACAGAAAGCAGTTAAGCAACTGGGAAAATGTCACAAGAAAGTAGCAGAGAAGCGTAAAGACTTTCATTTTAAGACGGCTAACGAGCTGTTGAAAAAATATGATGTTGTTGCGGTTGAAAATTTGAATATTAAAGGACTGGCTCGTACAAAATTAGCTAAATCTGTGTTGGATGCTGGGTGGTCAAGCTTTCTGTCGATTCTAACAAATAAAGCCGTAAATGCTGGTGTGTTGGTAATCCCAGTAAGTGCCTACAATACTTCACAAGATTGCTCTAGTTGTGGCGAAAAAGTACCAAAAAAGCTGCATATTCGTTGGCATGACTGCCCTCACTGTGGGTGTAGTCTAGACCGCGATCATAATGCAGCAATAGGAATCAAAAATAGGGCGGTGGGTCATCCCGTGCTTAAAGCTCAGTCAATGTCCGAAGCAATAGCTGGAGTCACTGAGAAGCCTACACCAATGGTGACAGCTTGTGTTGGTGTAGGAGTATGTCACTATTGTTAATCGATGGTCAAAATAGATAGAACTGAAGGAACTTGCAGCTTCCGAAGCAACACTTAACTCCCTCCGCGCCTCGGTCGCCAATTATAGTTAAGATTTGCACCGGCCGTTGTTTTGAAGCACCCAAATTCGTGCTCGATCGCCGGAAAAAATAAATCTTTCAGCACTTGCGTATTTTCACGAGATGTGGTGAAGCTCCACGAAAGTCAAGCGATTGCTTGGAATCTGAGATGATTTAGTTGTCAATATGGCGATCGAGCATTAAAGTAAATCGTTGCACAAATCCTGTATTTGTGATTTTGTTTACCTAACTGCTGAGGTGACGAAAGCCCCAGCTTGCATTTGTCAGCAGTAGCTCATTCCTGTCAAGGCCTGCTTTCCCACACATCCCAAAAGATAGCTCTTGAGCGATAATGAAGAATAACATAGGATTTACGAAAAGAAACCCGATTTACACGAAAAAATCTTGGGTTTGTCAACGACTAGCAACGAAGAAACCCGGTTTCTAGCCCGCCGCGCGTAAGTCCTGTAACATTGACCAAGCACACCTAATTTGAGAGAACCCAACTATGATGGCAATTCCCGGCGTTGCAGTTCTCGCTCTCATTTATGAAAGCAGCACTTCCCTGGTTTACCGCGGCCACAACGAGCAGAACAACCAACCTGTTATTATCAAACTTATCAAAGAAGACTATCCGACTCCCGAAGAACTGAATAGATACAAGCGCGAATATGAGATCACTGCCAACTTAAGCCTGTTGGACGGAGTTGTGAAAGTGTATAAGTTGCAACAGGTTAGAAATAGTCTGGCAATGATCTTAGAAGATTTTGGCGGGGAATCTTTAAAAATATTTATGGGTTCCCAAAAATTTACCCTTTTAGGATTTCTGACTACGGCCATCAAAGTTGCTGAAACTTTGGGAGAAATTCACGGAAAAAATGTAATTCATAAAGATATAAATCCCTCTAATATAGTTTTTAATCCTGCTACAGGACAAGTGAAACTCATAGATTTCAGCATCTCAACAGCATCCAACCTGGAAAATATTCCCAATAAAAACCCTAATTTTTTAGAAGGCACTTTAGCCTATATGTCGCCCGAACAAACCGGCAGAATGAACCGGGTAGTCGATTACCGCACCGACTTTTATTCCCTCGGCGTTACCTTCTATGAAATCCTGGCAGGACAACTCCCTTTTCCCACTACAGATCCCATGGAGTTAGTTCACTGTCACATAGCCAAACAGCCAGTACCTCTCGCTGAAATAGCCGCAGAAATTCCTAAAACTGTTTCAGATATTGTGATGAAATTGTTAGCAAAAACCGCTGAGGAGCGCTATCAAAGTGCTTGGGGACTAAAAGCTGATTTGGAATCATGCCTGTTTCAGTGGCAAACATCTGGGTTTGTTTCCGATTTTCCTCTCGGCAGGCAAGATATTTCAGACAAATTTCAAATACCTCAAAAACTTTACGGCAGACAGCGAGAAGTTGAAACTCTTTTAGCGGCCTTTGAACGGGTAGCAGCAACAAATAATCGAGGCTACCGCACCGACGATTCTCAAATTTCTGTCATCAAAAAAGAGAGCAAATCGAAAAAAGAAATTCCCTTGTCTGTTTTGGCGAGAGGACAGCATAAATCCCGGAGCGAGATGATGCTGATTGCCGGTTATTCCGGCATTGGCAAATCTGCAATGGTGAAGATTTTAGACAAACCGATTACCCGCCGACGTGGATATTTTATTTGGGGAAAGTTTGACCAGTACAAGCGGACTATTCCTTACTCTGCCGTTGTCAGCGCTTTTTCGGAGTTGGTGCGACAACTGTTAACTGAAAGCGAAGCTCAATTAGCAGTTTGGCGCGAAAAACTCCGCACTTCTTTCGGGCAAAACGGGCAAATTATTATTGATGTTATTCCCGAAGTTGAACTAATTGTCGGAGCTCAGTCTCCTGTATCTGAATTGGGGCCGACGGAATCTCTGAACCGCTTTAATTTAGTATTTCAAAATTTCATTCGCGTATTTTGCCAGCCAGAACATCCGCTGGTCATTTTTCTCGACGATTTGCAGTGGGCTGATTCGGCTACTCTCAAATTGATCGAATTGATGATGACAGATGAAGCTACGCAATATCTGTTTTTAATTGGTGCTTATCGCGATAATGAAGTTAGTCCTACTCATCCTTTAATGATGACTTTGGAGACGCTGCGAAATCAGGAAGCTATCATTAATCAGATTGCTTTGTCGCCGCTGGGGGTGGAAAACATAACTCATTTGATTGCAGAGACTTTGCACAGCGATCGAGAATCTGTCAAACCCTTAGCTGAATTGGTAATCAGCAAAACCGACGGCAATCCTTTTTTTGTCAATCAATTTCTGCAAACATTGTATCAGGAAAACCTGCTAGTTTTTCACCCGCCACAGTTTGGGAGCAAGGGCGGCTGGCATTGGGATATGACTCAAATTGAGCAGTGCGCTATCACTGACAATGTAGTAGATTTGATGGTACAAAAACTGAGAAAACTGCCAAGTTCAACGCAGCAAGTTTTGCGTTTAGTGGCTTGTTTGGGCAACGAATTTGATTTGAATACTCTTTCTTTAATTCATGAGAAAGAAGCATCGGAAACTTTTTCTCACCTGTTGCCAGCGATTAAGTCTGGACTGATTCTGCCAACTTCGGAATTGGAAAGCAAGTCATTAGATTACGTGCTGTTTCCACTATTAATTCTGAATTATAAATTTTTGCACGATCGCGTACAGCAAGCCGCTTATGCTCTGATCGACGACTCGCAAAAAAAGGCAGTTCACCTGAAAATAGGCAGGCAAATCCTAGAAAACACTCCGGCTGAATATCGCGCTGACAGAATCTTTGAATTAGTCGATCACTTGAATGTAGCTCGATCGCTAATTAAAGACGATCGAGAATTAATTGAGCTGGCAACGCTAAATTTAGACGCCGCCCGCAGAGCCAAAGACGCCACTGCTTATGTTGCTGCCTTGCAGTATTTAACCGCAGGCATGGACGGTTTGAGCGCCGATATTTGGGATGCCCACTACGATTTAGCCTTTGCCTTGCACATGGAGCGAGCAAATGTTGAGTATTTAAACGGTTATTTCGAGAATTCTGAAGAATTTATTAATATAACTCTGGAAAAAGCGCGATCGGCCTTAGAAAAGGTAGAAATTTACAACCTGCTGATCGTGCAGTACACCCTGCGGGCGAAGTACGAAGAAGCCGTTAAAGCCGGAATCACAGCTTTGGACTTGCTAGGCATTGACTTACCGCTAGACGGGCTACAAAAAGTCATATCCGAAGAATTTGCAGCAGCCACAAATATTTTAGCAGGTAGAGAAATAGCTTCCCTAATTGACGCCCCCGAAATGACTGTACCCGACAAAAAAGTTGCAGTCAAATTAATTACCAACTTGCTGACATCGGCGTACCTCAAAAATCCCGACTTGTGGAAAGTCAGCGTTTTAAAAGGAGTCAATCTTTCTCTACAATACGGTTTAGTACCCGAAGCCTCTCTTTGCTATGCTGGCTACGGTATGTTCTTAAACGCAGTTTCGGGAGATTACAAAGCTGCGTATCAATTCGGCTTGCTCTCGCTAAATCTCAGCGAAAAATCTGGCAATATCGGCTTAAAATGCAGAGCCTGTTCATCCTTAGTCAGTATTTTTTATTACTGGTTCAATCACATCAAAGATTCCCATGCAATCAGCAATGAAGGATATCAAGCAGCTTTAGAATCAGGAGATTTAGAGTATGCGGGTTATATCCTGTCCAACCGCATAGCTAACTCATTTTTTCAAGGTAAAGAAATCTCGCAAATTCTAGCCGACACGAGCAGGTATTTGCAGTTCAGCCAAAAGACCAAAAATCAGCTCGTAACCGATATCTTATTAGGGGTAGAGTTAATCCTGCGTAACTTGAGCAAACTAACTCCTGAAAAGTTTGTATTTGAAAGCGAAGATATCAGCGAAGCTGAATACGTACACAACTGTCAAACTCATCAAAATTTGTACTCGCTCTGCCTTTATCAGATTCGCAAATGCCAGGTAATGTACTGGTACGGCAACTTCAACGAAGCGCTACAACTAGCTTTTGAAGTAGAAAAACAGCTATCTTTTATTACCGGAGCCATACCCGCTACCGAATGGAATTTTTTCTTTTCTCTAACTTTAGCCGCCGTTTTCCCAAATGTTTCAGAAGAGAAGCAAAAGGAATACTTGGAAAAGTTAGAAGAAAACCAAAAACAGATGAAAATTTGGGCAGACAACTGTGCCGAAAATTTTCTGCACAAGTACCTTTTAGTACAAGCAGAAATAGCCCGAATTTCCAAGAAAGATTCAGAAGCTGTAGAACTGTACGATTTCTCTATCAATTTAGCCCAAGACAATGAATTTGTCCAAAATGAAGCGCTAGCTAATGAACTAGCAGCTAAGTTTTGGTTGAGTAAAGGCAAGTATCAATATGCCAAAATCCACTTGCGCGAAGCTCACTCGTGCTACTTGCGCTGGGGTGCAGTTCGCAAAGTAGAAGATTTAGAACAGAAGTATCCGCAGTTGCGGGAAATGACGCCGATCAACGGCAGTTTTAACAACAGTCAAACTACCACAACTATTCATACTTCTACTGGAAGCGATGCGAGAGTGCTGGATTTGGCAACGGTAATGAAAGCATCTCTGGCGATTTCTAGCGAAATTGTCCTCGATAAATTGCTCGCTTCTTTGATGAGAATCTCCTTAGAAAATGCGGGGGCTCAATTAGGTTTTCTGATTTTAGTCAGAGATGGCAAACTGTTGATTTCAGCTAAAGCGTCAGTATTTTCTGAAGATGTAGCCGTGCTGCAATTTACCCCTGTTGAAGGCTATCAGGATTTACCGGTGACGGTGATTAATTATGTGGAAAGGACTCGCTCAGATTTGGTGTTGAGCAATGCGGCGACTGAGGGACTATTTACAGCAGATCCTTACGTCGCCAAACACAAACTGCAATCTATTTTGTGTACTCCTATCATCAATCAAGGCAAACTAATCGGAATTCTTTATTTAGAAAATAATTTGACTGTCGGAGCATTTACTCCCCACAGATTGGAAGTTTTAAGGTTGCTTTCTTCCCAAGTTGCTATTTCTTTGGAAAATGCTCTACTTTACAATTCGGTGGAACAGAAAGTGCAAGAGCGGACGCAGGAGTTAAATGAAAAGAACGAGCGTTTAGAACAAACTTTGCGCGAACTTAAACTAACTCAAGCTCAATTAATCCAAACGGAAAAGATGTCTAGTTTGGGGCAAATGGTTGCTGGTGTAGCTCACGAAATTAATAATCCTGTAAGTTTCATCTACGGTAATCTTAATCCGGCTAGCGAATACGTTAAAGACTTGCTAAAATTGATTGAGCTTTACCAGCAGCACTATCCAGAACCTGCTGATGAAATTTTAGAAGAAATAGAAACTATTGAGCTGGAATTTTTGAGCGAGGATTTGCAAAAGCTGCTGGATTCCATGAAAGTAGGAGCGGAAAGAATCCGGGATATTGTGCTAAGCTTGCGGAATTTCTCGCGCCTCGACGAAGCGCAAATGAAGTCGGTAGATATCCATCAAGGCATCGACAGTACGGTGATGTTGCTGCAACCGCGCCTGAGAAAAGAGGGCGGGCGTTTGGGAATTGAGGTGATTAAAAATTACAGCACGCTACCCCTAATTACTTGTTATGCGTCTCAGTTGAATCAGGTATTTATGAATATTTTGACAAATGCGATCGATGCTCTCCTCGTAGCCAGAGATAGCCCGGAAAACTCTCATCAACAGCCTACGATTACAATTTCTACAGAGGTGACAGACAGGAATTCTGCCATAATTAGAATTGCCGACAGCGGGCCGGGGATGAGCACTGAGGTGCTGCACAAGATATTCGATCCATTTTTTACAACTAAGCCCGTGGGTTCGGGAACTGGTTTGGGATTGTCTATTTCTCACTCGATTGTTGTCAGTTCTCACGGTGGAAAATTGACTTGTGTTTCTGCACCAGGAGAGGGGAGCGAGTTTATTATTGAAATTCCGATCGCCCCCAAGCAAGTTTTGTAATCGGCGCTACTATTAACCCACAGCAAGGCTGAAAGAGTAATGATGTTTCAGGGAAAATGGAATCATAAACGTCTCTACCTCTCTTTATTTGCGTAAATCCGCTTGCGCCGTTCGTGATTGTTGACGATTCTGCGAAGCTGAGTGGGCATCGCTGTTGCAGGAATTTATAAAATAAGTTAGGAGCGCGAATTAAATAACTTACAATTTTAATTGTTATTGTGGGATGGGCGTCCCGCCCGTCCACTCATGACGGGCGGGACGCCCATCCCACTTTCAAGAGTGGAAGTTATTTAATTCTCATTCCTTAGTGAGAAAGTTTCCAACATTCTCGCGCAATTTCCCAATCCTCCTGCGTGTGAATTACCAAAATTCTCACCGCTGAATCCACTGCCGCAATATCTCGATCGATCGATGAATGTTGATTTTTATCCCCATCCAATTTTAACCCGATAAATCCAAAAGCTTCGCAAGCGGCAGCCCGTACAATAGCAGAATTTTCCCCAACTCCCGCCGTAAAAATTAAAGCATCTAACCCTCCTAAACTCGCCAGCATGGCACCTATTCCGGCACGCAAACGGTGGATGTAAATATCCAAAGCAAGTTGAGCTCTCTGATTACCTTGGGCGATCGCATCTCCAATCTGCCGCAGATCGCTAGACACCCCTGAAATCCCTTTTAAACCTGAATTTCGATTGAGAATACCATCAAGTTTCTCAGCAGTAAAATCGGATTGCTTTAACAGATGAATGAGAATGCCTGGATCGATCGAACCCGATCGACTTCCCATCATCAAACCTTCCAAAGGCGTAAATCCCATCGTCGTGTCAACACTCCAGCCACCGCGAATGGCCGCCAGAGAACATCCGTTGCCCAAATGACAGCTAATCAACCGCAAATCTGCCAAATCTTGACCCAGAATGTCCGCGGCCCGACGCGCGCAATATTGATGGCTAATCCCGTGAAAACCGTAACGGCGAATCCCATTTTCCAGCCATTCGTAGGGGCCGGGATAAACAAAGGCTGCGGGCGACAATTGTGCGTGAAAAGCTGTATCAAATACTGCTACTTGCGGCACTTTTTCGAGGATTTTTTCAATTGCTTCGATACCTTCGAGGTTAACCGGATTGTGGACAGGGGCGAAAACAGATAAACGGGCGATCGCCTGTTTAACATCCGGCGAAATTAACGTACTTTGCTGATAATCTTGTCCGCCATGTACGACGCGGTGGCCGACAATATCAATCTCGTTTAAATCATTAATTGTTTGAGTTTTTCCCTTCCAAAGACTCTCCAGCATTCGAGAAATAGCATCTTGGCGAGACTCGGATGCAAATTCCTCCTCAAGCCTATCGCCTTTTGCTGTTTTGACTTTCAACTCTGCTATACCCTGCTGGTGAGTCCAGTCTATTTGAGCCTCCCAGAGGGGTTGCAAAGGTTGATCGGGGAGGACATCGTTTAACTCGTAAAGACAGCTCTTTTGACTGCTAGAACCCGCATTTAACACCAGTATTTTCATGCTTGATTATGTCCTGTTGATTCGTTCTTTCGATCGCTAGGCGATTGCAATCGCATCTTGTCAAACTTTCATCCGCCTGCACAGACGAAGAAACCTTGATATCCTGGGAAAATTTTTAAGAAATATGTCGAAAAATTAACTCTTAATGCAATGTGTAGCGAACAGTTGCATTTTTTTGATATATCTTCTATGCACATTTTCGTTTACTAAAGTTTAAGGAGTCGATCGATGTTTACACCAATTTTACTTGCCGTTGCCCCCAGAACCCTAGAGTGGAGCCCCACGATCGGTTTGATTATGATTCTTTGCAATATTTTAGCTATTGCGATCGGCAAATCAACCATCCAAAAGCCTCACACAGGCCCAGCAATGCCCTCATCCAGTATGTTCGGCGGTTTGAGTTTGGGTGCAGTTGTGGGAACTATGGCCTTTGGTCATATTTTGGGAGCAGGTACTATTTTAGGATTGTCTTACATAGGCGCGATTTAGTTTCAGACGCTCCGGGTGCACTTCCGCACCTTACCCGCAATTTCAAGTACCGGGTAAATTGCGGAGGTTTTCATCCATGTACGATCGATCGCCCAAAACCTCCAGCAGTGGCCCGTGCACCTCAAACTTAACAATACTGACAGAAGCTGCTAAAGCGGCAATGCGATCGCGATAACGTCCCAAATCAATCCCCAACAGACTGCACAGAATAATCCGAATAGTTGCTTTGTGGGAGACAACCAACACATTTCCATTCTTATATTTTTCCTCAATTTCTGCAATAACTAAGGAAGCTCTACTGGCAATTTGCACCGAAGTTTCGCCGCCGTTTGGTGCATTCCAAGCAGGTTCAGTCAGCCAATTAATATAATCTTCTTCGTATTCTTCTTTGACCTCTTCTACTGTTTTGCCCTCCCACTCACCGTACTTAATTTCCCTCAGTCCGTCGCGAAGCTGCATTTCAATTCCCACAGCATCGCACAAAGGTTTTGCAGTAGCAATTGTGCGTTTCATCGGACTGACATAAACAGCATTCCAAGGCAATTTTGCGTAAGTAGCAGCAAACTGTTCTGCCATTTGAGAACCTACGGGCGTTAATTCTGGATCGATAGCGCCGCAGAAGCCACCTGTTTGGCTGTAAGTCGTTTCACCGTGTCGTACAAAGTAGATTTTTAAGCTCATGAGTTAGTTAATTGTGTGTGAATTTTACTATGTTAGCAAAAGAGTTTAAAAAACTCCTTCAAATCATCGAGAGCAGAATTATCCCAATCCCAAATATCTTTTTTGTGTTTCATAACATAATCAAACCCAGACATAGTGCATTTCCTTCCAGCTTGTTGCTGTTCCTGATTTGAGCAAGTATCATACCTGAGATAGATGCTCACCCAGAATTTGTCAAAATCTTTCTGGTTAATTTGCTGTCCCTGGCTTTCTATGCAAGTTTTCCAGCTATTCAAACAATCAGCATGAGGTGATTCTCTAGCCTTTATTGCCTTTAAAAGCGTTTCCAGTTCGCCTTTACCTCCAACATTTGTAAAATAACAAGCCAATTTTGCCTTTGTTCCATTATCTCCACCAATATCTATAAATTGTTTAGTGCTTGACAAAGTTTCAGATTCAAACACCTGTTGTATACATTTATTTACCCATTGTAACCGTTCAGGCTCTGAATAGTTAAGTAGGTCGGTATAAAAAAACAAAGGTAAGTAAAGAAATGTTAACAACTAGAATTGGAACTGAATTTAAAGCGAT
>NZ_JAUBTG010000072.1:0-23376 GCF_036702395.1 Microcoleus sp. D3_18_C2
GATTTTCGATTTTCGATTTTGGATTGATTCCACGGATAAATCACGTGGCGGATACCACATGAAGAAATTCTTGGTCATCACCTTGGTTTTTTTACGACCATACACTAGCTTAAAACCCTCAGTCTCGGTTAAAAAAGCCGGTTTCTTGGTTCTGAGTGCGTCCCCGACTAAATCTTTGAGAAATCGGAGGGGTAATTGTTTAGTCCCCTAGACAAATCCCTAAACCGCGGGCCGTTTTAACCAGAGTACCATCGAAGTCTACAGGTCTGTATTTGGCGATCGCATCTTCCAGAGGAACGCTCACAACTTCCCGCTTTTGCCAAGATACCATGCAGTCGTATTTCTCTTCGGCAATTAAATCAACTGCTGCGACGCCAAAAGCAGAAGCAATTAACCTTTCTAGCGATGAAGGAGTTCCTCCGCGTTGAATATGCCCCAAAACAGTGACGCGAGTTTCTGCACCGCTGCAGTCAGAAATTGTATCAGCTAAATACTGACCAATTCCGCCTAATCGACTTTGACCTAAGCGATTTGTTTGCATTACTAACTCGCCTTCTTCAGTGCGAACTGCCTCCGCTACTATAATTAAACAGTAGTTTTTTCCCCGGTCTTGGCGTTCTTGGATTTGGGCACAGATTTTGGAAATTGTGTAAGGGATTTCTGGAATCAAAATTATATCAGCTCCTCCAGAAATTCCGGCACTGATCGCAATATGTCCCGCGTCGCGTCCCATGACTTCGACAATCATGACGCGACTGTGACTTGCGGCAGTAAAATGCAAGCGATCGAGTGCTTCAGTGGCAATATTTACCGCAGTATCAAAACCGATAGAACGCTCGGTAATTCCAACATCATTATCAATAGTTTTAGGAATCGCAACTAAATTCAAATTACCTTGTTGAGCAATCTTCCTGAGAATGGCAAGACTACCGTCGCCACCAATCCCAATTAAAGCATCCAAACCTAATTGATGATAGCCTTCGATAATGTCGTCAGAACGATCGCGTAGAGTCCCATCCGGCATGGGGAAAGCAAAAGGATCGCCCTTATTTGTCGTGCCTAGCATCGTACCGCCAATGGTGAGCCACGAGTCTACTTTCTCAATATCCAAGGGAATTGCTTGAGGGGGACGACTCATCAATCCGTTGGTGGCTTGACGAATCCCCATCACTTTCCAATTGTAAGTTCCCGTTGCGCGGTAGACAACGGCTCGAATAACTGCATTTAAGCCTGCACAGTCACCTCCGCTGGTGAGGATACCGATACATTTTTGTTCTCCCATAATTGCCCGACTTTTGTTCATCAGAACATGAGTTGATATTTTTAGATCCCGATCGTCCAATCCTGATTTTTGACGTAAATAGGTAGGCGAAAATAAACTTTACTCTGTAACAGAATGTAAAGCTATCATAACTTTTGTGATTGCTTTGATAAGATATCGCTCCTTTGGGGAGCGTTTCACTCGTTTTTGACTACTTATGTATTTTCAAGCTTCATCGACCTAATTGAGTGCCTCATCTCTGAAGCATTCCACAAGTTCGATCGCCAACTAAGTAGCATCGCCAATCACCGTCTCCAACAAAACATCAATTTTACTTGGGATTGAGGCGTTTAGAAACTTGGTTAATTATACCGCTGAGAATAGCACCACCCATAAGAATTCCCAGGGCGGGATTAAATACGGGCTGCCAGAGACTGTACCACAAATCAAAACCGAGATTCACCCCGGTCGATCGACCCGCTACTGCGATCACAAACCACCCAAAAATGGCAAAGACGAAAAACACATCAGCTACTAAAATCAAGTTGAGAAAGTTAAGAAATTTATCTTTCATTGTCGAGGGTTCCTTTTGAGTGTATATGTGTCAAGTTTTGGCAAGCGGTTGGTAGTCGAGCGGATTGATAGCTGCAACTGGCGATCGAATAAAGATAAAATATCATTCAATTGTTTTCGCGCACAGGCTGTCAAAATATGGTTCGCTATACACTTCCTCAAAGCCCCGAAATTATTTTAACTGTCAAGGGGAAAGATTCAGCCAAAGCCCGGGAAGAAGCGATGGATCGGCTGATGGATCTCATGGATGAGGGCAAGCTGCCTACGGAACTCATGGAGGGATTTGGGCCCAAACAGTTTGTTGAAGTTAAGGATATCGAAGATGCTGCGTCTGACGGCGAGGATGCGATTACTGAAGCCGTCCAGATTTTGAGCAATTTGGCAAGTCTCAAATTGAAAGTGATGGAATCCCGCGAAGAAGCACTAAAAATCCGGGCTGCGATCGACATTTTGTTTACAGATGAGGCTGTGACTGCCGAAGAAATCGCCAGCCTCAAAGACGGTTTCAAGGTTCTCAAAAACTTCGCTCAAGCTAACGTTCGCTATCGAGATGCTAGGAGTAAAGCCGAGTCAGCCCGTGCAATTCTCGACGAAGCTTTGCAATCTGTCGAACCGGAAAACAAGGCGCACAAATCCGCGAAATAGTAGCAGGTTACATGGAAACTCACATCTTGCACCATTCTCAAGAACAGGCCGTCCAGCTTGTTCCACAAGAAAATTTACTATAGCAATCCCAAATCATTTGTGTAATTATTGTAGGGGCAAACCCCCCGTGGTTGCCCCATGAGGCAGGGTAGGCAGTCTTAGCACTACCCCTACATCTTTTTACTCCTGCAAGGATTGCTATATATATATTGTGGAACAGGCCGAAAAGCCTGTTCCTAAAAAGCTGATTGACAATGGTGCAACATCTGAGTTAAAACCTATTTCTGTCATTACGATCCGAAACGAAGAAATAGCAAACCTCGGCGATTGCTTCGTTTCTTTATTCAAACATACAATATTCGGACATACAATAACTCGGCTGCAAGACATACTACAGCGGATTCCAGGTTTATAAAGTACACCCCAGAAACCGGGTTTCTTCTGGATTTCTCGCCAAAAACCGGTTTTATTCAAGAAACCCGGTTTCTCTGTACTTCACTTACCTGGAAAGTGCTGTATTAACTTTATCCACATTGAAATCTGGAAAAAATTGTGAACCAACAACAAACAGGAATTCTCAGAAACTCGATGTCAGGCAGCTTGCTGCTGGCTAAAGACTTAGGTTTTCAACCAAGAACTGTGATTGATGTCGGTGCCGCCTTGGGAACTTTTAATCTTTACGAAACTTTCCCCGATGCGCGACATTTGCTAATTGAGCCAATCGCCGAAAATGAACCTTATCTGGCCAAAATTTGCCGCAAACTCAAAAGTGCAGAATACATTATTGCAGCAGCTACCAAAGAATCGGGAGTTTTCACCCTCAACGTCAGTCCCGGTATGGTGCATTCTTCACTTTCTGAAAATCTCGTTACTGACAGCAGCAATCCTTATGTGAGAAACATACCAGCCATTACCTTGGATGGAATATGCAGGGAAAGAAACTTGCCAGGCCCGTATTTAATTAAAGTTGATGTAGACGGACAGGAATTAGATGTTTTAGCAGGAGCAACTGAGATTTTGCAGCAAACTGAATATGTAATTGTAGAAGTTACATTGTTCGGTCAGATGTATGATGTAATGAGTTTTATGAACTCCCAAGGATTCGCAGCTTATGATATTGTTGATTTGTCCTATCGCCCGATTGATAAGGCGTTGTGGCAAGTTGATATGGCTTTTGTTAAAGAATCGGGTCAATTTAGAAGAGAGAAAGGTTTCGCGACAGGAGAGCAGGATCTCGAAGCACTTAACTCGCATCTCAAAGCTTATCGGGAAAGTTTCATCAAACACATTGACACTCATTACAGCGACCCAGTAGAGCCGGAACCGCAGGTCAATCAAGCTGTTTTGGGCGAAGATTATGTCATAATTTAATCAGCTATTGTGCATTTAAACTGCATACTTGGGGCAGCGTCGGAGCAACGTCCCACAAGAGTTTGATTATTTGTTGACCTGCAATTTAAATACTGATCTAGCTTATGATGTCCAGTAGAATACCCCCTATAGGTTCGTAGTGAGGAATTCAATCTATGAGGAATAAAGTCCTCACTACAAACCCAAGCTTACAAACTTAAAAAAGGCAGGTTTACTACTTCCCCGGTCATTTCTCCTACCTGCACTTTCAGCCCTTCGCCCCCCGCTTTTGTGCGGATGTAAGCCAGACCAAAAAAGCCAGATTCAGTTTCCGTAAAACTGGTGAGTTTGCCGACTTTTTCTTCTCCGATTGTGACTGCTGTTCCGGGTTCAACAGCACCGCTCAACTGCACGCCCCAAAGTTCTTGTTTGACTCCTTTGTAGGTGTTCAACCGGGCAATTGTTTCTTGACCGATGTAGCAACCTTTGTCATAGGTAATCGTGTGTAAAAGGCGGGCTTCTAAGGGGTTGTAATCATCTGTGAGTTCAAAATCGGGGGCGGGGCGTCCTTGTTCGATTCGCAGTTGTTCCCAAACTCGATCGCCCATCGGTACGGCCCCAGCTTTGACTAATTCCTGCCACAAGTTGGCGGCATCGCAAGCTTGGGCAATTAACGTGTATCCGGGAGTTGCTAAACCGCTACCCACAGCCACTCGAACCCCCCCTTGGTAAGGGGGGGTTTTTATCAATTTGTGAGTAGCGTAAGGTTGATTTTCGAGTTCGGTAACTCCGATTTTTTCTAGTAGTTGAGTGCTTTCCGGGCCGAAGAAACTGAAAGCAACTGTTGTATCGGTTAAATCTGTTAACTCGACGCGATCCATTGGGAAAATATAGCGATCGAGCAATTCCAGCAGTTGGCGGCGGCGGTTGGCTGAGACTAGCAGCAGTACGGCATCTTCTGTCGCGTAAGCGGTGGCGAGGTCGATCGTCCGGGCGGTGGATGTGACGAAAACTGTGTCACAACCTTGACCGGGTTTGAGTATATTAAAGTTATTGGTACTTTGATTGTGCAAGAACCGCAGTCGATCGCTGTCTGAGATTTGAATGCGTCCCCAGTGAGTGCGATCGTACAAAGCTACACCTTGTTTCGTTGCTGTGATCGCTTCTGCGTCGTTACCAAAACTGACTGGGACAATTTCTTTGGTTGTTAACTCTGCAAAAGTAGCACCGGTGGCTGCTTGAATGTCGTGCAATTGCTGAATCATAAGATTTTGTTGACTGTTAACTGTTGACTGATAACTGATGACTGTTGACTGTTGACTATTAACTACTACTTTCCTGTCAACTGACAACTGACAACTGACTATTTGTCCAAATTAGCGAATATTTCTTGGATTAATTGGCTGGCTTTAGCATCAAGACGATTCCAATCTACATCGCCAGTCTCACCATCAATCAAGCTAGTATCAATTACAACTTCTTGGCTTTGGATTTGACTGTGGGCGGGCTGGTAGTTGACAAAGCAGACTCGATAGCAAAGTTCCCAAATATCGACACATCTTTGCTCGCCTTGAAGCTCTAAAAGTAGTTGATAGCCAGGAATGGGAATCTGGACTTCTTGATAAGTACCCGTCCAAACTGACTCCTCTAATTGTTTGCGGATGTTGTCGATCACTCGGATCATCGCTGGCTGCATGAGCAGTTCAGCTTGCTGCCACGCGATCGGGCTAGTTATTTTAGGCTTCATATACAAGGTTCTAAAAAAGAAAATCAATAAATTAATTTTCTAGCATTGGGTGCCAACTTTTGAGACATCCGCCCCAGAATGTTAAATTTAGTTGTCACCCAATTCAACAGTCAACCCCCAAGAGCAACAGCAACAGCCGTTCTCGGCTTGACGGCTAAAAACGGCTGAAACTTTTGATATTGAGTTATCGGATGGGTAATGTAGGATTTGAACCTACGGCATCCTGCGTGTAAAGCAGGCGCTCTACCACTGAGCTAATCACCCAATTGCACTCACAAGGATTTATCATATCACAGTAACTCAGAAAGATCAAGTAAAAAAAATCCTAAACTTTAAATGCCCTCTGGCCGCACCCACGATCAAATAACCATGTGGAGTTTGCCCTTGGTGGCAGCCCTCACCTTTGGCCAGACGAGCAGCAGCAACCTGACTTTGCTCGTTTCCGGCAGTTTCTTATTCGGCGGGCTGATGTTTGGCCCCGACTTGGATATCTACTCCTGCCAGTATCAGCGCTGGGGATGGTTCAAACCAATTTGGCTCCCGTACCAAAAAAGCCTGCGCCACCGCTCTTTTTTGTCCCACGGCCCTCTGATCGGCACTGCTTTGCGAATCCTGTACCTCGCTATCTGGATCGCGGTTCTCGGAGTGTTGGGATTGGCAATTGCCGAAAAAGTCGGAAACTTCGGCTGGAATTGGCAGGATGTGGTTTTGAGTTACGGGCGATCGATCTGGGAACACCACATCGAAATTTTAGCCGTTTACATCGGTCTAGAATTGGGCGCTATGAGCCACTATCTGAGCGATTGGGGCGGCTCGGCTTACAAAAGATTAAAAAAGAAAGGATTGAGCGGGTTGCGGCCTCCTGGGACAATTAAGAGGCGCAAACGCCAACCTACCCGCCGCACTTCCAGCAAATCTAAAAGGTAAATTCCGATGTCTAATTCCCACAATCGATCGCTCACAGCACTCGAAGAACTTATAGAAGTTGTAGCTAAATTGCGATCGCCCGACGGCGGATGTCCTTGGGATTTAGCTCAAACTCCCCAAACTCTAATTCCTCACATAATCGAAGAAGCTTATGAAACCGCCGATGCGATTCGCAAAGGAGATAAAGATGCGATCGTCGAAGAATTGGGCGACTTACTGTTACAGGTAATTCTGCAAGCTCAAATTGCCAGCGAATCCAATCAGTTTACCTTCGCCGAAATAGCTGCGGGCATTACAGAAAAACTAATTCGGCGACATCCCCACGTCTTTGGCGATGTCGAAATCAACAGCGTCGATGAAGTCAACGAAAACTGGGAAAAAATCAAAGCAGCAGAAAAAGGCACAACATCGGAAAAGCCGCCAACTTTAGCCTCGAAAATGAGCCGTTATGCCAGCACTTTGCCGCCAATAGCCGCCGGGATGAAAATCTCCCAAAAAGCTGCGGAAGTGAGTTTTGATTGGGACAGTGTAGACGGCGTTTGGGATAAATTTCACGAAGAAATGGCAGAATTTGAGCACGCTCTCAAACACGAGGATCAGGCAGCGCAGCAGTCAGAATTGGGAGATATTATGTTTGTGTTGATTCAATTAGCTCGCTGGTACGATTTAGATCCGTCGGCTGCTTTGCAAGGAACAAACGATCGTTTCGTGCAGCGGTTTGCGAAGGTAGAGGCTGCGTGCGATCGACCTTTGTCAGATTATGCCCCAGAAGAGTTAGAATCTCTGTGGCAGCAAGCTAAAGCTTTAATTGCTAAACAAAAGGGCGATGCGTAATATCAAATCCGTGGGTATCAGAATGATTAATCTCTCTCTTCTCTAACTCTGCGCCCTCTGCGCCCTCTGCGGTTAAAAACTCCCAATCTAACTAATTTTCTTTAATCAGACATCAAAAATCAACTACTCGTAGAGCTTCGCGTCATTGTACGGCGGATGTTCGCACGCGATGTAAAGCGCATTTGTCGGTTCCAGGGCTTCCCCAGTCACCGGATCGATCGGCTTGAGGACAAAGCATAACAGAGAGAGCGATCGCCAATCCAAATTATCCAGCTTCCCACGTTCGTAACGGTTGACTGTTGCGGCACTGATACCCACATCTTTGGGTACGGGTTGATTTGTAGCTGTGAACAGCGCCTCTTCATATCCCTTGGTTTTGAACTCTGTTTCGCTGACAGACCAGCCTGTTGTCTGTCTTGCTGCTTTTAAAATCTTCCCCAAACGCATCCGCCCCGTTTCAGTGAAGCGAACGGGACGCAATTCCTGCTCTTTGTCTACCACAGCTTTGTTAGAGAGTCCTGACATTTTTCCCACCTACGTTAACTCTCAAACTAGCACAGCATCAATGATTGAGGGTTGCACGAGCAACATCTGAGCTGAAGAAGTTTAAATTAATTTCATTGCACTTGTGCAATAAGAGTCTGATATAGTAATATGTAATTGACTCTAAACCGAACTTGCCTCTCAACCCCTGAGTATACAGCCATGACACCACTGTTTCGCCGCATCCAACCCTCGAAAAAGCTCCGCATCACCGTCAGGTCGATCGCCCAACTGCTCAAAATCAGCCAAAATCAAATTAAGCGAGTCGAATCCTGGGCTTTCGTGGTTTTCGTGCACCGGCGGGACAGAGGCGGACAATTTCTCAGCTACCGGAAGCTGGAAGAATGGCAAAATGCGATCGCCCATCACATCCAAACCTGCCCCACTCTTGGAGAACTCTCGCAGCTCAAAACATCTATTCACTACGACAGCCGGAAATTCAAAAAACAATGTCTCCCAAAAACACTTGACTTTTTAAATCAAATGTGCATTGAAAGACAAGACATTCTCGAAATCTGGGAAAGCTCAAACTGCATTGCTTCCTAGCAGAAATTAGGCAGATTTCCTTGCCCAAAACAGAAGCGAAACATTTGCGAGCAATTGCGAGATCGAATCACCCCAAAAATCACCCGCGAATGCTCCGCCACATTCATGAAAGCGATCGCCAAAGCAATTAAGACATTGCCTGAGCAATATAATCAAAATAAGGAGCTGCTTCCTTAGCATCATCCTGATTGAGCAAAGCCAAAGAAGCTTCCTTCAAACAGCGGATAGCTTCGACCATGCCAGGAACAGGAACGCCCAGAGAATTATACATTTCCCGAACGCCAATCAAACCGATGCTTTCGATCGGCTCCTTGTCACCCGCCAAGATACCGTAGGTAATCAGGCGCAAGTACCAGCCGTAGTCGCGCAGACACAAAGCCCGTTCGCGTTGGCCGTAAGCATTGCCCCCAGGAGAGATAAAATCAGGTCGTTTTTTCCAGAGTTTTTTACTAGCTTCTTCAACAATTTTCTTCTCACTGTCAGACAGCGCAGTAGCAATACGCACCCGCTGTTCTCCGGTTTTAAAGAAATCATTGATACTTTGGAGTTCGCCGGTACTGGGATAACGAAGTTCGTCGTCGGCTTGGAGAATAAATTGGCTAACTACGCTCATTGTTATTCAAATTTGAGGATAACATTAATAAACATTCCCATCTTTTAGCGACGGGATTCTTGGTTCGCAGACTTGCCTTGCTCCTAACATTTATCAATCCTAGAAGTAGAGGGTAAATCTCCCCAAGCGTTATGCTTGATGTTCAAGCCAGTTTCCTTGTGTTCCAGGGTACTGCGGGAAAAACTCAAAAATTGCGAGTGAGAGTTTGGATGTCAGCAGACAGTTGGACTGTTTAACGAGTTTTTGCTACATCGCCCCAACAGCATATCGCACCGACGGGATCGAGGCAACTCGCGGCAAGCTCGACTCCCCGGTTGAAGCTTGGCTTTAGCAGCAAGACGTTCAGCAGCAGGAAGACAGCCTGCAATTGAGCTTGAGTGCGACGGCTTACGCCCCGCTTCTTCGCTACGACTTATCTCAGGAAAGAGAGAGCGATATTGCATTACCATATTAAATCCTACCACGACTACTTGTGACCAAATCTAAATTCCCCACCCCAAACTCGACGAAATTGGCAAACCCTTGCCAGCAAGGTCAACTGATTGAGATAGAGATTACCGACTTGACAGACACCGGCGACGGAGTTGGTCGTTTTGGTGAGTTAGTAGTGTTTGTGCCCGATACCGTGACGGGCGATCGAGTCCTTGTGCGCCTCGTCCAAGTCAAATCCACCTATGCTACAGGCAAGCTGGACACACTTCTCGAAACCTCCGAACACCGCATCCGAGCTAACTGCATTGTCGCCGACAAGTGCGGCGGCTGTCAGTGGCAGCACGTAGACTATCAATATCAGCTTGCAGCCAAGCAAAATCAAATCATTCAAGCCTTAGAAAGGATTGGCGGATTTAGCAATTTGCAAGTCGATGAAATTTTAACGGGAAAAATCGAGGGATTTCCCCAATTTTTGGGATACCGCAACAAAGCGACTTATCCCGTGGCAATATCTGCGACAGGTCAAGTTCAAGCGGGTTACTATCAAAAAAGCACGCACAAATTAGTCAATCTCAATCAGTGTCCGGTGCAAGACCCGCGCCTCAATCCTTTGTTAAAAGAAGTCAAAGAAGACATCCACTGGCGGGATTGGCAAGTTTACGACGAAAAGAAACATACAGGAGAATTGCGTCATTTGTCCTTGCGGATCGGACGGCGCACCGGCGAGATGCTGCTAACTTTAATAGTTCGCACTGGAGACTTGCCGGGACTCGAAGTGCAAGCATCCGAGTGGCTGAAACAATATCCTCAACTGGTAGGGGTTTGTTTGAATATAAATCCCGCTCAAACTAATGTGATTTTTGGAACTGAAACTCGCTGCATTGCGGGTCGTTCTTATCTGCGAGAAAGCTTTGCTGGGATGAATTTTCAGCTAAGAGCAGATACTTTTTTTCAGGTAAATACAGAGGCGGCTGAAGCGTTGTTAGAGGTGATGGTAGGGGAATTGAATTTGCAGGGAAATGAGGTTTTGATTGACGCTTACTGCGGAATTGGTACTTTTACTTTACCCTTGGCAAAACAAGTAAAAATAGCGATAGGTTTAGAAGTGCAACCGGCGGCGATCGAACAAGCCAAATTAAATGCTGAGTTAAATGACGTGAGAAATGTCGATTTTCAGGTGGGAACTGTAGAGAGTTTGCTGCCTTCCTTGGGATTGACACCGGATATTGTGCTGCTAGATCCGCCGAGGAAAGGGTGCGATCGCGCGGTTTTGGAAGCTATCAAGGAAATTAAACCAAATCGTATTGTTTATGTTAGCTGCAAGCCGGCTACTTTGGCTCGCGACCTGAAGATTTTGTGCGAAAATGGGGATTATAAGTTAGCGCGAGTGCAGCCGGCGGATTTCTTTCCTCAGACTTCTCATGTTGAGTGTGCGGCGTTTTTGGTGCGGTAGGTAGGTGGACATGATGGCATTTATGTATGTTCATCTTGTATCAAGAAAGAGGTAGATTGCGATTTATCATTGGGTGGGGGCGGGTTTATGAGATTGTCGATTACAGGCAATTATTGTTGGTGAACCCGCCCCTACAGCATCAAAAACACTTTTCAACCGAAGCTAACAGGCACGATATAAAAGGTTGATTCGCGATCGAATAATTGGCGATCGCGTAGGGGCGGGTTTTACCCACCATAACTGCCTCATACCAATAACCTAGTAAACCCGCCCCGACTTAGGCTATAATCAAACAAAATTGTACAATTTGCTTCCTTTTCAACTTAACTACTTAGCGATTTTAGTTTGGATACCATTATGCTATCAATTGAGCAACTGATGAAAGAAGCTTTATCTTTGCCAAATGCGTTGAGAGCGCAGTTAGCAGAGATGCTAGTTGAGAGTCTTGAATTTGATATAGACGGAACAGTTCAAAAGTTGTGGACTGTGGAAGCTAAGCAGCGTCGCGACGAAATCCGAAGCGGTATGGTTGAGCCAATTCCAGGAGAAGAAGCGTTAGCTCAGATTAGGCAGATTATAGCACAATGAGGTACGTTTTTCACCCGGCAGCATTAACTGAATATGCTCAAGCTGTCCAATTTTATACAGAGCGTCGAGTTGAATTAGCGCAAGCTTTTATTAATGCCGTTGAAGATGCTATCTTCCGTCTTGTCGAATCTCCAACTCGTTCGCCGATAGTTGATGAAGATATTCGCCGTTGCCTAACGCGAAAGTTTCCTTATGGAATTCTCTACACCATAGAGGATGATTTTATTTTAATTGTGGCAGTAATGCACTGCAATCGAGAACCAGGATACTGGAAAGAGCGAGTTACAGAGAAACCACCAGATTAAGAGGTGATTGTGGAATGGATCGATTAGCTAAATATCGGCAAATTGTTCGCACTTTCCTGATGGAATATAGCAAGACTAAACCTATCAATGGCGACAGTGAAATCCAGGTATTGTTTGACACCGAACATGACCATTATCAGATAGTAGATTTAGGTTGGGACGGTCACAATCGGATTTATAGTTGCCCGATCCACTTAGATATTAGAGATGGGAAAGTCTGGATTCAACGCAATCAAACCGATGAACTGATTGCTGAGGAGTTAGTGCTGATGGGTGTGGCGCGGGAGGATATTGTTTTGGGGCTTCAGCCTCCCTATGCAAGGCAGTTTACGAGCTATGGTGTCGCTTAGGCTGTGGCGATCGCACTTATAATGTCTTGTCACAAGGGCGATCGCTTTTAGGGAATGAAAGGGCGATCGCTTTGTTTAATTATTTTCATTTTTGTTGACTGTTATAATACTATTTATGCTAAGCTCCTGTAGAGATAGATCCAAAAAGCAATGACATCAGCTTTAATTTATCCTCATATCGAGAAAGTAGCGGGTCAACCCGCACGGTTGCAGCGGATACCCCGCGTGCGGGTTGCTCAGATTGTGATGGATTATCTAGCTTACGGTTGGTCAGTGGAAGAAATGTGCCGCCAGCATCCTTATTTGATGCAGTCGGAGGCTCATGCAGCAATGGCTTATTACTTTGACTTTCAAGCTGAAATTGAGCAGGAGATTCGGACGGAATGGGAGCAGGTACAACAGGAAAAATCTCTGCTTTCGCCTTCACCATTTTTCGTGAGAATGCGAGCTAAGGGGTTGTTGTAAGTGGCATTGGAACTCATTGCTTTAGCATCAGAATCCGATGAATGGATGAATGCTGTTGAGTACATTCCTTTTTAGGGCGATCGCTTTTTGGGAATGAAAGGGCGATCGCATTTGCTACCTCTACTTCATCAGGCTCGTTGTAAAGCAAGAAATAGAATAATGTGGTAAATAACATGAATAATATATAGTGAGTTCTGAATTTGCGACATCTGCTAATTTTGGCTTGCTCCCAGCGTAAACGGTCGGATGCTGATCCCGTAACGACGTAAACCGCGCGCAATATTAGAGTCAATATGTTCGTCTAAATGAAAACGAATTTGCTGACTCACCTCTAATTGCCCTCAATTTTTCTTGTAACGGAGATGGTAAACTATTACGCTTTAATTCTTTCACAATAGCTCGACTTTCAGCAGTGTGACGATCGATTTCTTCTCGACGATCGTAATAATAGGTCATTGCAGCATGAACTGAGGCAAGTGGTAAGTCATACTTGCCGGCAATTTCTTCTATAGAAATTCCCATTTTCAGATACATTTCGGCGATGTGTGCTACAGCAATTCGATGGCCAGCAATGCGTGGCTTACCGCCAAGTACCCCAGGCGTAATTTCGATATGTTCTGTGATGACGGATTCCTTAGACATTATAGTTAAAGGCTATTAATTGGTAATTTTTAAGCTCTTTAATATTAGCACAAATAGTCACAGTTACAGGAAATAGTAGGGTGCGTTAGACATTAATTCTTTCGATTTCAACAAGTTTTTCGGATCTGACGCACCCTACGAACAGTATTTCGATCGCCCTCACCATCAAGTAGATGCAAACTAGATCCAGTCCGGCCTGAATCGGGGGGAGTCCAGAAGTATAGAATAGAGGTTGCGGAACCGGCACACCGCCCGATCGCTCGCCCCCAGCAATTTGTTACCCTAAAAATAGAATCTCCCCTCCCTCAACTCCCTCCCATGAACAACGCTTCTCCCCTGATTCAAACCGTGACTCCAGAACGCTGGGCCGGGTTTAGTATGGACTTTATAGGGGCGGGTTACACGGGTTTGTTGGTCAAAAACGGCCGCGCCGTGCGTACCCTGAAATCCGGGCGGCATTTCAGCTTCGCCCTTCCCCTGCTGGAACAGTGTCAAATTGTCATCGTAGACACCAAACTCCGCAATTTGGATGTACAGTCGCACGGAGATTTTTTGTCTAAGGATCGATTTTTAATTGATGCTACTCTGACTGTTATTTATCAAGTTATAGATCCGAAACGGGTAGCTTTGGAATTGTCCGATCCTCTAGCTGTTTTAGCAAGTGCAGTTAAGGATTGTATGGGATTAGCGATCGGGCAAATACCCCTACAACAGCTTATCAGTCAAGGACGGCTGTTGCTGCGACAAAATTTGCTCGATCGCGTCCAAGATTTTTATACTCTAGGTTTTAACTTAGAAGACGTGCGAATTGGCGATGTCAGCTTTCCCGAAACAAACGGAGTTATTCGCCAAGTTGAGGGCATGAGTGCCCGACAGGAAGCAGAAAATGCCGCCGCCCTGCAAATGAGAATTGCCGAAGCAGGCCGGCCCATTGTTCCTCAATCTCCCGTACAGCAGTTAAACTTAATTTCAGGTAATTCTCCTGCGAGTCTTCCAGCTTCCGACACAGCAGCAGGGTTCGATCGCGATTTACAACAACTGACAGAACAACTTGCTCAAAACAGCCTCCCTGCGGGGAGAAATCCTCCCCAACTTGCACCCACGGTACTCGCAAGCAGCGATCGCAAAACAACCGCATATTTAATCTACAAACTTTCTGGAGAAGCGATCGCCCTAACGGCCAATCCCTTTACAATTGGACGCGAACCAACCAACACTTTAGTATTACAAGATCCGCAAAGTTCGCGCTATCACGCTCAAATCCGCCGGGCCACTGACGAACTTGGCAAACAGCGGTATCAGCTTGTCGATAGCGGCAGTTCCAACGGCACTTTTGTAGGGGGGCAGAGGCTGGCTGCTAACGAGCCTTTTTGGCTGCCAAATGGCTGCGAAATTGCGATCGGCGACCAAAAATGGATATTTCAAAATTCGTGAGTGAGAGAGATGAAGATGTTTTTAAACAGCAGATAAACACAAATGAATCCCATCAGCGTTTATCTGTGTTTATCTGTGTTTATCTGCTGACATCTGCGGTTAAAAATCCCAATTTGAGTAACTTGCTTTAATCACGATATACAACTAATATCATGTCCGGTCGATTACCATGATTGCTGTAGGGGCGGGTTCACCAATAATATTTGCCAAAAACCGACAATCTCAAAAACCCGCCCCGGCCTGTGTATTATGCGCGATCGATCGGACATGATATAATAGATGAAGATGCTTTTAAACAGCAGATAAACACAGATAAATTCCATCGGCTTTTATCAGTCAGGTTTCTGTAGGGGCGTTGTCACGAGTCCCCGCCCTTCCCACACAGCTTGACCGAAAGCATCCAGGATACAAGCCCCCGCATTCATCCGTCCAGAAATAAAAAACCTGTATCCGATAAAGGAGCCCCCGAATTTATCTCGCGCAAGTCAATGCTTCAATTCTAAAATCTAAAATCTAAAATCTAAAATCTAAAATCGATTGACACCTTCTCCCGCCCCAATTCCCTATACTCCCAGGTAGAAGTCTCTTGCCAACCCTAGGGGGGATATCTCCACAAGCATTTCGAGCGAGAATTTGTCAAGATTGAAAATATAAGTAGAGGACAACCCCATGAGCTTTTCTATACAATCTGTTTACAACTGGTATCGCGACACCCTCCGCAACCCCAAGTACCGCTGGTGGATTATTCTGGGAACCCTGGCATATCTGGTAAGCCCGATCGACATAGCCCCAGACTTTCTCCCCGTCATCGGACAAATTGACGACGTGGCAATTGCAGTCTTGCTGATTTCCGAAGTGTCGCAAATGGCGATCGACTACTTTAAATCCCGCCAAACAGAGACAGCTTCAGCATCCGAAGCCACCGGTGCCCCTTATTCTGAAGCCAAAGGCAGCACCGTTGACGTAGATGCAGTTTCTGTAAAATAATTTTTCCAAAAATAATCGATCGCTACAACCCCGACTTCTTCAAGAAACCGGGGTTTTTGTTTTTTAAATGGCAACTGCTCAGATCGTGCTCCAAAGCTGGTAATTTTAACTATGATCCATCTGTGCTAACAACAAATTTTTATAGATGAAGTTTAGCTACATAGTACGAAGACTTAATTTAGCCACCAGTCGCACCCTCACAGCGTCGGTTGCTACCGATCCGGAAATTACTGGCCCTGCCCCAGTTGATGAAGCTCCATCGGGTACAATCAGTTATATAGAAGGTGCTAAATTTGCCGTTCATACAGCCACTACAAATGCTTCGGCTTTAATTTTACCCTTAGATGAAAGCCTCCAAGCTCAATGTGACGATCGCAACATTGCTTGGATTGCCGCGGCAGATCCGCGATTGTTATTTGCTGAAACGATCGCCATTTTCTATCAACCGTTTCGCCCAGCATCCGAAATTCATCCCTCAGCCGTCGTTCACCCCTCAGCAGAAATTGGTGAAAATGTCTATATCGGCCCCCACGTCGTTATTCAAGCAAAAGTCAAAATTGGCAGCAACGTTTGCATTCATCCAAATGTTGTAATTTACCCAGATGCGGAAATAGGCGCAGGCACTGTTTTACACGCTAATTGTGTCATTCACGAACGTACTCGCATCGGGGCAAATTGCGTGATTCACAGCGGTGCGGCGATCGGTTCCGAAGGTTTTGGGTTCGTGCCGACAGCCACAGGATGGGTGAAAATGGAGCAGTCTGGCTGCACTGTATTAGAAGAGGGCGTTGAGGTTGGCTGCAACAGCACGATCGATAGGCCCGCTGTCGGAGAAACCCGCATCGGCCAAAATACAAAAATCGACAATTTAGTACAGGTAGGTCATGGCTGTCAAGTCGGGAAAAATTGCGCGTTTGCCGCTCACGTTGGCATGGCTGGCGGAGTAAAAATTGGCAACAATGTAATTTTGGCAGGTCAAGTAGGAATTGCTAATCAAGCCAAAATCGGAGATGGGGCGATCGCCACTGCTAAAGCCGGAATTCACAGCGACGTGCCCGCAGGTGCGATCGTGACGGGTGTTCCAGCAATTCCCCACAAACTATTTCTGAAAGCCGCAGCCGTCTACAACCGCTTGCCGGAAATGTACCAATCTTTGAGGCAAATTCAGCGCAAGCTCGATCGGTAGTCAATTGGCAGTTGGCAGTAGTCAGTTGGCAGTTGGCAGTAGTCATTAGTCATTAGTCATTAGTCATTAGTTAACAGTTAACAGTCAACAGCCAACAGTATTATAGTTGCAACCTATTAAATGTGGAATAGTATAAACAACCTGCAATTGATGTCGCCGTCAATACCAGCAATTGTCAAAATAATCTTCTTTTTCTCGACTTGGATGGTTGTGTGGCTTCCCGCAGCGATTGTGCTGGCGATCGCCCTTAAATGGCATCCGCCCCAACCCTTGGGAAACAAAAAACTACCTTTACTAGCTTCCCTCTACGTGATTGTCCCCTTCATTTTATGGGCGACAAGTTGGATCGAAAATACATCTTTTGTTAACTGGGGTTGGGATTGGCAACCCGCAACTTTGATGTCATTAATGCGGGGATTAGGATTAGGAATAATCAGCTTAGTAATTTTATTCGGCCTGCAATTAACCGCAGGCTGGATCGAGCTAAAAAAAAGCGAAACTTCCACCGAAACAGGCGAAAAAATTAATTTGTGGACTTTAATTTTTACCCCTGCTAGTCTGCTGACTCTGTTATTAGCACTGTGGATTAGCGCCACAGAAGAGTTAATCTTTCGCGGCTGCTTGCAAACAATCCTCCAGCAAGATTACTCAATGCTAATCGCAGCAGCGATCGCCAGTTTCATTTTCGCGATCGCCCACCTAATTTGGGCAGCCAAAGAAACTCTACCGCAACTGCCCGGATTGTGGCTGATGGGGATGGTTTTAACACTAGCCCGCATCGCCGACAATGGCAGTCTAGGATTGGCGATCGGCATTCACGCAGCTTGGATTTGGGGTATAACTACCGTAGATACAGAAGGCGCAATTAAACCTACTTCTACCGTACCAGAATGGATTACAGGAATAGCAGCAAAACCCCTAGCCGGTGCAGCCGGAATTCTGCTACTGCTAGCAACAGCAGCCGTAGTTTTGTTAATTTAAATAAGACTTACCCTAAAAAATCCGGTTTCTTATAAAAGATTGGCTCTCCTGGATTTGTGGTAGAAATGATAGTATAGCAATCCTAAATCCTGTGTGAATTTCTTACTCTCTCCCCTTACCAAGGGGAGGGTTGGGGTGGGGTTAAAAAATTTATGACTCCTGCAAGGATTGCTATATAAGCGTCTTCCTCATCCGGGATATGGGGCCCGCACCACGAGCATTTTTATTTTGCTGAGCACCATAAACTCAGGAGATTTGGATTATGAGATCAATTCCGGTTGCACTCCTCATAATAGTTGACTGTTGACTGTTAACTGTTAACTCTGGATCGCAAAACTCAATGATGCTTGAGTGTTGAATGTTGACTCGATTTTACGCCCGACGATCAAGCGCGGATTTGATATGATATCTACTCTCTTGAATCAAATATTCAAAGGACGCGATGGCGGTGGTGGCATTGGCGGTTTAGCGATCGCCAGAGACTTAGAATAGCGAGCCTCTAAAACACCAGTTCTAAACTGAGCCACTTTTTCTCCCTTCCTGTGAAATACTATCACATTAACCCGACTACTGTAAATAGTGAGATAGCGCTGTTTGACAATGAAGGCAAGAATAATAAAGACAACACCGATAAAAATACTGAGAGTCGGAATTCCTACCCAAAACAGCCACCAAGTACAACCCTCTCCTGTTTCAATCGCTCTAACATCCTCAATCGGAATAAACACCTCTTTTGTTTCTAATCCAAAAAAAGATTCCGAGCTGATTTGTAACATTTCGCCGGCCAATTTAACCGTAATTGTGCCATTACTTTGAACTGGGACAATCCCCACAATTTGACCAGGTGTACCGCTGATTTGGATGAGTTGATTAGATTTCATATTTATTGTCTATTGGCGGTTCGGAAAAGCTATTAGATCGCCTCCTTTTAGGATTTAGCACGTCCGAAAAATTGTATAACAACAACCTCGACCTATTTGTTGACTCAAACTTGCTCTACCTATCGCCACAAGTACCACTAAAACCTCCTGCGTATAATAGGAAAGCTGATGCCCATAGCTGTAAGGTAAATCTAACTTTCTGGCAACAGGTTTTAAGACATCTGCTGCTTCATCTTTATTAACTTGATGTCCCTTGAGTTGATTGTACAAATACTCCACTACTTCACAAGTAATGTTTTTTGTAAATACGATTGTAGGTCTTTGAGCCTTAATCACATCTACTCGATAGTTTGAGCCTTCACGGTAGACGAGGTGGCAGTTGCGTAATCTAACCTCTCCAATCAATTCGCTCTCCATCTGTTCCTCCTATTTGATTCTCTAAGCAATTAGCAGCGATCTATCTTGGGCAATTTACAAATAAAATTGCTCATCTTATATTTACTAAGACCCAAACTCTTCTCCAAGTCTCCGCCTCAAATCTCCAGATATGGGTAATTGGCGGATTTCTTTGCAAATTGCAGCAGGAGATTCTCCATTTTGAATGCGCTGCCTGTAAATTCCAATTAACAGCGCTTCAAGACCGTACTTAGATAACATTTCTGTCGCTAAACCGATGATGCCCAGCAAAGCAATGCCACCGAACATTCCTGCTGGCCCACCTAACATTGCCAAAGCCGTCGTAATCGCGGCCGCTCCTGCAAAACCTGTAGTTGCCATCACAATTATAAGTAAAATTACAGGCAATCCTAGTCCAGCAGCTTTCCTAACAAACTCGTCCATAATGTCGCTCCTAGTCTGTATATAGAGGAATTAAAAATCAGAGATTTTTGTTTTTTTGCCTTAACTTCCCTTTAACAAAAGCCTTCAATGAAACAAGCCCAAAAATTTATTTACTCATTTCATGAATTTTTACTAATTTATTGAAGTATTTGGTAGGTGTTTAAGTTTGGTCTCTAGTCTCTTACCTCCTTCCACTCCAAAAACTTGATAGACAAATCATTGTTACTACGATCGCCTAGTTGAAGAGCATTATCCATAATTCTCCTGAATTCATAACCCTGATTGGGGGTTAATACACCGCCAAGCCCAACAGTCAAAAATTCGACTACAGCTCCGTCTCGTTTATCGATAAATTGGACGCTGATAGACTGAACTTTAGCCGTCTTACTTTGCTTGTTGGTCAACCGCCCTACAAGAAATCGCTGAGTTCCTGTATTTTCCATCGCTAATCCAGTTAACTCCAGTCCATTCACAAGCTGAACCCTAAAAGGGTCTGGCTTCCGCGGGTTTTCAGGTGGTTTGGGAAATCGACAAAGCCGATCGAGAGATTCATACTGTTTTCTTTCAGAATTCAACTGAAAACACCCCGGATATTCTTGGGCGATCGCCCTCGGAAACAGATTGAAAACAGACAGAAGCGCGATCGTCGGTAAAGCGGTTATCAACTTGACCCACCTAAACATGGCCTTTTACTCTCCGATCAGCAACGATACTCGTCAGTTGTTTTAGTCCAGCAGTTTTCACAGGTAAATCTGGTTTCGACCTCTACTGATTAACCAGGGTCAAACCCAAAAATTATGCAAAGCTGAGGGGGAAACTGTATTCAGGTTCGCTGAACTCAGAAAGCTCTCCGGCTGCGCCGACTTTCTGAAACATCCACCGCACCTAACTGAGATTAATGTATCAAGGATAGTTCTAAATTGTCAAGCTAATGCTCAGAAAAATCTCATTAAGTGAGCTATTTCCATCAAAAGTCGATTTCAAAAGGCTCTAGCCCCACTAATGGCAGGGCGGTTTCTCCGAAAAACCAGGATTTTGTAGGGGCGGTGCCCCCGTGCCCGCCCTGCCCCGTGCCCGCCCTGCCCCGTGCCCGCCCTGCCCCCGTGCCCGCCCTGCCCCCGTGCCCGCCCTGGCCCGTGCCCGCCCTGGCCCAGACAGGATAAATTGGTCATTTCAGCGATCGGGGCAACCACGGGGGGTTTGCCCCTACAGGAGAATGAAACAGCCCTGCCTCTAAGGGCAACTGAAACAAGCTCTAAACCTCTACCAATCAAGTATCCCGATCGAGCAACGGCTCCAAATTTCAGCCGATCGCCCCTCAATTATTCTGTTTCCCATCTCCTTTACCTAGTGATAAATGAGAAAAAAGCCCATATAATCAAGTTACAGCCCAGAAGCCTCTGTTTGCGCCACCCCTCATTTCTTCTGTTGTATATCTCGTTTATCTCGTGATAAGTGAGAAAAAAGCCCATATAATCAAGTTACAGCCCAGAAACCTCTGTTTCCACTGCCAAAATTCCTGTGTTCGCTTATTTCGCGCGATCGCCCCGTCCTTTCCCAGCTATCTTTGAGTAGAACCGCCCGCTTTGTAATACCTGTATTCAACGTAGTATGAAACTTCCCGAAGATTTTTTAATAACTTTAGCCACTAAAGTTGGCATTTCCGCAAACGAATTTGAAGTCTTATCAAGAGCAATCAAAGGCGAATCCATGTCTGATATTTCAGACCAGCTTCGCGTTCGCAAAGATGCCTTACAAAAACGCCTGGGAGAAGTGTATAAAAAATTTGAAGTTCAGGGTGCCGGGCCGGGAAAATTAGCCAAACTCCAGCAAATTCTCGTAACTGAATACCAGAAACAAGTTGCCAATAACCGTCACGATGCTACAACCGACCGCGAAGTTTATCCAACCTTAGACAGTAACCGCTTCCAAGACACAACTATCCCTCAATTCTCACCGCGTATTGATTGGGGAGAAGTCCCAGCTAAAGAACCTTTTTACGGACGCAATTCCGAAATAGAAACTCTCCAAAAATGGATAGTAACAAACCGTTGTCGAGTAGTCACAATTTGTGGCATGGGAGGGATTGGCAAAACAGCATTAGCTACCCAAACTCTACAACAAATTCAAGGGGAATTTCAAACCATAATCTGGCGAAATATCGCCACCTCTGGTTCCCTTGAAAAACTCTTGCCAGAGCTCTTGCAATTCCTATCTCATCATTCAGAAATCGACCTTCCAAAACCCAGCAACTCACTCATCTCCCAATTAATAGAATATTTGCGTTTAACCCGCTGTTTATTAGTCTTCGATGAAGTCGAAACTATCCTCGAAAGCGGACAGCTACCAGGACACTACCGCTCCGGGTACGAAAGTTACCGGGAACTCTTCCAACAAATAGCACAAACCCCTCACCAAAGTTGCCTGCTTCTCATCAGTTGGACTCACCCTATAGAACTCGATATTTTAGCAGAAGAAACCTTACATTGTCGAGCTTTAGAACTGAGGGAGTTACCAGAAAAGGATGCCAAACAAATCATTTTATCCGCCCCCCAAGTTTCTACTTCAGAGAGTAATTTACTATCAGAACTCATTTACCTATATGGCGGCAATCCCCTCCTTTTAAAAATAGCTGTCACTCACGCTCAAGATATGTTAGCGGGCAATTTAGCACAACTCGTCAAAAAAACTCCGTCGGTTATTGAGGGCATTGTCCGAGATTATTTCCAAGAGCAATTTCAGGATTTTCATGAATTAGAAGTAAAAGTATTGTCTTGTTTGGCGATCAATAAACCCGCCACCCTTAGCGAGTTGCAATCTAGTCTACTATTTGCTGAAGACTTATCAGAATTGAAACTGGCTGTAGAAATTCTAATTGAGCGATCGCTCCTGCAAGCCCTCACCGAGTCCGGGGAAGAACGCCTGACAGTCAGCCCGCAGGCTAGGCGATTTGTCACCCATCAATTAATTGCTAAATACCTGAATCAAATTGGTTACAAGAAATACTTAGAGAGTGAGTTACAGACGGCAAAATGTTATTTAACACAAACCATTCGCTACAATCCAGAACTGCCAGCAGCTAACTACAATTTAGGGTCAACCTACGAAAAACTAGAAGATTTGCCCAACGCTCGCCAGCACTACAAAAAAGCAGCAGAATATAAAAACAGTCGCGCTGCCGGTGCTGCTGTCAATAATTTAGCTCGATTGGAAATTCTCAGCGAAAATTTTGACGTAGCGGTAGAACTAATTCTCTCCATTTTGCCACAAGTTAATGACAAAATGGTGCAAGTCACGCTCCACAAAAATCTGGGATGGGCTTATCTAGGACTGCAACTTTACAGTGACGCCGAGACTCACCTAAAAAAAGCAATTGAATTAGATAAATTCTATACTGTAGCACACTGCTTGCTAGCACAAGTTCTCGAAGCAAAAGGGGATACAACAGCAGCTCTTTCTTGCTGGCAAAAATGCCTGACTTGCTCGACACAAGGCCAACAACAAGAAGGTGTGGCGTGGAAACTTCCCGAATTAAGTATTTGGAAGAGTTTTGCCCGCGAGAGGCTCAGTGCTTCGGGCCGAGAACCTAATTAATTAAATTTTAATTAAATTACAGTAGGGTGCGTCAGTAGTTCTCAGTTTTTCGCTCCTACTTCACCATTTAAATAGCTGACGCACCTACTGAAAGCTCGCTAGCAATTAAAGTTATTTAGGATCGCAAATTAAATAACTTACAATTTTAATTGTTATTGTGGGATGGGCGTCCCGCCCGTCCTTTTTGGACGGGCGGGAC
>NZ_JAUBTG010000073.1:0-23051 GCF_036702395.1 Microcoleus sp. D3_18_C2
GGCACTGTATCCGGTGCTGGGCGGGGTCAAGTCGATTTTAGATTTTAGATTTGAGATTTTAGATTGACTGCACAGACGGATCTGGAAGCTCGATCTTTTGTCTAAAATGGTGGGATCGACCCTCATGAGTTGACGTGGCACTGTATCCGGTGCTGGGCGGGGTCAAGTCGATTTTAGATTTTAGATTTGAGATTTTAGATTGACTGCACAGACTGATCTGGGAGCTCGATCTTTTGTCTAAAATGGTGGGATCGACCCTCATGAGTTGACGTGGGACTGTATCCGCTGCTGGGCGAGGTCAAGTGTAAGTGTTGCTGGAACTGTCGCCTGAGACGGTGAGGCGAACAAAAACCAGACACCAGCCAAAAATGATTAGCGGATTGTGCAGCAAAAGTAACGGTTTGTACAATATTGTGCAAAGATAGGTATCAAAGGGTTCTAAACTTTTTTAGCCCCTATCTGGCAATCGACCCTCCCCCTAGGGGTGCGGTAATCTCTACAGAACGATCGGAGAATTTTAACGAATTTAATGTTTTGTTTCTGAATGTAAAGAGTTATGATGATAACAAGCCAGAAATAAGCGGGGATAATTTGAGATTGCTTCGCCGTCCGCCTTACACCACAACGGTATCCCGAAAGAGTGTTGAGATGGATAGGCGGTAACGGTAGCCCAAAAAGGAATACAAGCCTCCGGCTTAAGTCGTGGAGAGATAAAAATTTTAGAAGAAAGTTAAAGCTCCCTGATTCATCTGTGGAGTCAATCTAAAATCTAAAATCTAAAATCTAAAATCGACTGACGGTCGCCCCATCCCCTGCTCAATCCCGCAGGCGACGGATTGCGGGATAGCGCCTGAACCAAACAACCTGTTACTACTACTATGTAGTGAAGTGGGGCTGGTCATGATCCTCACTATAAAATGCCTAAGAGGGAAAGCTTGCAAGTACCTCAAAGGAAGTCCAATGTCCTGTTTTAAGAATGTTGGAAGCCTATAACCCGACCCCTGGCGGTTGGTATCGGTGATGTCACAAAATCAAAGACGGCTGTCGAATTGGTAAATTTAGTCACCATCGACGGAGCTGCCCTATACTCGATTGCTATTTAAGAAGGTGCGCGCAGGCGCAGCACCATAAAGAACTCTTATGAGTTCCTGCCGCCGAGCAGAAATCCGCATCCGAGTTGGGCAACTTAGAAGGCTAAGACTCGTTATTAGGAGCATTAATGAATTTATTGTTTGAAGGCTTAGGTCTTTCGGAAGAACTCGTTCTCCATCTGGAAACACTAGGCTTTACAGAACCTACTCCCATCCAAGTACAAGCAATTCCGCACCTGTTAGCAGGTCGCGACGTTGTGGGTCAAGCCCAAACAGGGACAGGCAAAACGGCAGCATTCTCGTTGCCCATCTTGGAGCGGATTGATTTAGATGTGACTGCGGTGCAAGCACTGGTGCTGACGCCGACTCGCGAATTGGCGATGCAAGTAACTGAAGCCATCCGTGATTTGAGCGGCATCAGCAGCGACGGCCCGGTAAAAGTGGGTCGCTCTCTGCAAGTTCTGACAGTGTACGGCGGTCAATCGATCGATCGTCAAATGCAGCGTTTGAAGCGCGGCGTGCACGTCGTTGTCGGTACACCCGGACGCATATTGGATATGCTCAGCCGCGGCAGCCTGAAACTAGACAAGGTACAATGGCTGGTTTTGGATGAAGCTGACGAAATGCTGAGCATGGGCTTTATCCAAGATGTGGAAAAAATCTTGGATGCTGCACCAAAAGAACGTCAAACGGCATTTTTCTCGGCGACGATGGAACCTTCCATTCGGAAATTGGTGGCGCGGCATTTGCGTAACCCAGTCAACGTCACCGTAGAACAGCCAAAAGCAACGCCAAAGCGCATCAGCCAAGGTGTGTACATGATTCCCCGCGGCTGGTCGAAGGCAAGAGCCCTACAGCCAATCCTAGAAATGGAAGACCCGGAATCTGCACTGATTTTTGTGCGGACTCGGCAGTCGGCAGCAGAACTCACCAGCCAACTGCAAGCAGCAGGTCACAGCGTTGATGAGTATCACGGTAATTTGAATCAGGCACAACGGGAACGTTTGTTGCATCGGTTCCGCCAATGTCAGGTGCGCTGGGTAGTGGCGACTGATATTGCGGCGCGGGGTTTGGACGTGGATCACTTGACTCACGTGATTAACTACGATTTGCCCGACAGTGTGGAAAGCTACGTTCACCGGATCGGACGCACGGGCCGGGCTGGTCGCGAAGGAACGGCGATTACGCTGATTCAACCGGTCGATCGCCGCAAACTGCGTTTGATTGAACGCCACGTGCGATCGAGCTTGACAGTGCGAAACATTCCGACACGGGCGCAAATTGAAGCACGTCAGTTGGAAAAGATGCAGGGTAAAGTTCGCGAAGCTTTGGCTGGCGAACGGATGGCATCTTTCTTGCCTCTGGTGTCTCAGTTATCCGAGGAGTACGACTCCCACGCGATCGCCGCTGCTGCTTTGCAAATGGCTTTCGATCAAAGCCGTCCTGCTTGGATGGGCGCTGATTACGCTCAACAAGAAGATCCCCCGATTGGTGGAGAAAACAGCGTCAAGCCTATCTTGATCAAAAAGCGGGCTAAGACTGGTGAGACGACTTTTTCTGGAGCACCGAGTGCTCCTGTTCCCCAGAACCGCTAATTGGTAGGGTGCACTCGGTGCACCTTATTTAGAATTATTGTAGAGGTGCGATCGATCGCACCTCTACTTTTTTTATGGGTAATATCAAATCCGTTGAGATCGGAATTATTCATCTCTCTCTTCTCTTCCTCTGTGCCCTCTGCGCTCTCTGCGGTTTAATTATTCCAAAACAACATAAGTCAATATGCAAGTTAGCGATCGGACAATTTCTGTAACTAATTCTACACTGAGAACGTTAATTGATGAATTGGGTACGGAGTGTCAAAATGTGATTGCTTTAATCTATCAGCTTCAGTTACCTGATTTGAGCGATCGACAAAAAGCTGAAATTATAGCAGAGTTCCTTCCTCTCTGCAATCCATCTGAACGTGCACTGCGGAGAGGATTTTCAGACACTAATTGCTGAGGAAATGACAAAATTGTCGGATGAGGATGAAGAGGATTAAGGAGACGCGGGCGATTCCCTACGGGATAGCTACGCACGCGCGTACATGAGGAAAAAGCCCTCCTGTCAACTCACCGAAGAGCTAAAAATCCTCATAAATAAGGAATAAAGTCCTTACTACAAACTTGTGAACCGGGACTTTTGCACTGTTATTTAATATTTCAGTTTAGCTGTGTGCTCACAATAATTTTTTGCACGCGATCGCCCTTAATTTCCACAATCAAATTAGAAGCCTTTTGGTCATTGCTGTAAGTCAAGCGAGTCACTCCACTTTTAACAGATTGCGACCCGTAACCGTAAGTTTTAACGACTTTTTGGCTGTTATCTCCTAGCTTCACACCATCCATTGTCAGAAACTTGGGATTGGTAGTAGAAACTAAATAAACTTTGCCCTCCCATGCTGCTACCGTCAATCCTGAGTAAGTTAGCGTGCGAATCTTGCCACCGATGCCAGGCCCAGCAGGTTTAGTTTCGTCGCGCTGCGGTTTTCCCAACTTACGTTTTGCCTCTTCTACAGCCATCCCCAACCGAACGCCGCCAATCCCCAGGCGCGAATAGTTCAGCGCCGCCGGCTTTTGTGTCGCGCTGAGCATTCTTTCTAGAGTCACAACAGTTTGATTCATAGCGGGAACAGGACGAACTAAAGCAGCAAATCCTAAGCTCGAAATTGCGAGATTCATCATGATGCCAGCGACGGCTGTTGTCACAAACATTTTTACCATTTTTTTATAGCTTTATTTGGCAATGTATTCGCGCGATCGCCCCCTCGATCCGGATTGATACTAATAGGACTTACACAAAGACTCCTCGACGCACTGCGATGATCTGAAACCGAATTTTTTTACCCAAACTACACAAAGAAACCCGGTTTTTACCCTAAATCTTAGGTTTAACAGTGAGGTGTTCAGGAAGAAACCGGGTTTCTAGCGCCAGCTAGGTAAGTCCTGACTAATATTTTTTAAGTTTTGAAAACCGCCAATTTCGGGCGAACCGAATTTGCTCCCGCACAACCTTGCGTCCGCCTGCGGGGAATGAAAGAAAGAATAAAGGAGGTAAATCAAGGGAAATTGCTGTGATATCCTAACAAAAGCCATATCTGCATAAAATAAGTAATTTAGATGACCGCAACAGATTCTACTAAACACCAAAAATCCAAAGCCCTCAAACCGGGTAGCCGCCGCCCCGCTAAAGAACTGTGCAGCGAGTGCGGTTTGTGCGATACATATTACATCCATTATGTCAAGGAATCTTGTGCTTTCTTAACACAGCATATTGCAGAATTAGAAGCAGAGATTCACGGGCGATCGCGCAATCTCGACAATCCCGACGATTGGTATTTCGGAGTCAGTCAAAACATGATGGCGGCTCGTAAAAAAGAACCAATTGAGGGTGCTCAATGGACGGGAATCGTCAGCACAATTGCCATTGAAATGCTCGAAAAAGGAATTGTAGAAGGCGTTGTTTGCGTCCAAAATACAAAAGAAGACCGCTTTCAACCGATGCCGATAATTGCTAGAAATCGCGAAGAAATTCTGGCAGCAAAAGTCAACAAACCAACACTCTCTCCCAATCTTTCAGTATTAGAACAAATCGAAAAATCGGGGATGAAGCGGCTGTTAGTAATTGGTGTCGGCTGTCAAATTCAAGCCTTGCGAACAGTCGAGAAAAAACTCGGTTTAGAAAAGCTCTACGTTTTGGGAACTCCCTGCGTTGATAATGTCAGCCGTGCAGGCTTGCAGAAATTCCTAGACACGACTAGCCGTTCTCCTGAAACGGTGGTTTCTTACGAGTTTATGCAAGACTTTAACGTTCACTTCAAACACGAAGATGGTTCGGAAGAAAAAGTGCCGTTTTTTGGCTTGAATACTAAGGAATTGAAAGATGTTTTTGCTCCTTCTTGTTTGAGCTGTTTTGATTATGTGAATTCTTTAGCAGATTTAGTTGTCGGCTACATGGGCGCACCTTTTGGCTGGCAGTGGATTGTGGTGCGAAATGACACCGGGCAAGAGATGTTAGATTTGGTAACGGATCAGTTAAATACTCAGCCGGTGATGTCTAAGGGAAACCGAAAAGAAGCGGTTCAACAAAGCATTCCGGCTTATGAAAAAGGAGTAACTTTGCCGATGTGGGCGGCGAAGTTAATGGGCGTGTTTATTGAGAGAATTGGGCCGAAGGGTTTGGAATATGCCCGTTTTTCGATTGATTCTCATTTCACTCGCAATTATCTGTACGTGAAGCGGAATTATCCTGAGAAATTAGAGGCTCATGTGCCGGAATATGCTAAGCGGATTGTGGGACAGTATAAGTTGCCTGAGTGAGGTGATTCGGAGAGTTTTTAAGAGGTATTTTGCAGGGACATGATATTGCCCTCTTTCCTTCAGTCCGGCAGGGGTTTAAACCCCTGCCTCAAAGCTTAAGTCCTTTGAAAAGGACTGAATCAATTATTGGTTGTGTTTGTGGTGCAAGATGGCTTTAACTTTCAATTAGATATATAAGATTATGACACTTATAGTGGCACAGAAATATATCAATTTACCAAGGTCGATCGCACTTACTGGTTGTGGGCTTCTAGCATTATCTGGAAATGGAGTGTCGGCGAAGGCTGCAGAAACGCGATCGGGAAACAAAACATTTGCTGAATGGTGTCGCGAAAAAGATTCTTTGACTCCAGAAGCTAAACATACTGTTGAGATGCTGTTGAAGGAAGCAGGGACTAGAGAGTGCGATGTGGCTAATCAGAAACTTTCGAGTTTCACCGCACTCTTCCTCATTGACGCTCAAATCAGCGACATCAAACCTTTAGAATCTTTGACTAACCTGATTACACTCCACATTAGTAACAATCAAATCAGTGACATCAAACCGCTAGCATCTTTGCCTAACCTGATTACACTCTCCGTCGGCAACAATCAAATCAGCGACATCAAACCGCTAGCATCCTTGACTAAACTGACTACTCTCCAACTCAACAACAATCAAATCAGCGACATCAAACCGCTGGCATCTTGGACTAACCTGACTTGGTTAGACATCAGCAACAATCAAATCAGCGACATCAAACCGCTAGCATCCTTGACTAAACTGACTTGGTTAGACCTCAACAATAATAAAATCAGCGACATCAAACCATTGCTATCTTTGACTAAACTGGCTGCGATCAATCTCGAAAACAATCAAATCTATGACATCAAACCATTGCAATCCTTAACTAACCTGACTTGGTTACAACTCAGCGGAAATCCGATCGCCCCCAAAACTTGCCCACTCAAGCCAGAGTCTATCTGTAAGTGGGAACCACAAGCTCAACCATAAAACTTTACAGTGACGTTCGATCGCACTTAAATATTTCTGTTACGAAGGATAAATTTGCTATTCATCAGAAAAAGACGATCGCCCTTATTGACTAAAAGCGATCGCACCTCCCTTCCTACAAATCAGCAGCGTGCTGCTTCAATTCATCCAAAGAAACGTATTCCAAAGTCAGGGCGTGAGTCGCACCCAAAACCACAAGCGGCGCACATCCCGCATCCATTGCTTCCTTCCAGCGAGAAGCGCACAAACACCAGCAATCCCCAGGCTTCAAACCGGGGAAATTAAATTCGGGAACCGGAGTGCTCAAATCATTTCCATTCGACTTAGTGAATTGCAAAAACTCTTCTGTCAGTTGAGCACAAACAGTGTGAGCCCCAAAGTCACCACCACCTGTATTGCATTTGCCGTCCCGATAATATCCTGTCATTGGCGAAGTGCAGCAAGTCTCTAACTTTCCGCCCAGCACATTTGTAGCTTCCGTCACCATCGCAACTCCTGAGTAAAACTCTTCGATCTAATTTTACACAAATCGTTGTTTATATATTTTTTTCCATGGCAAAGTTGATGAATTTTTGTCCTCTGCTTTCTACTTCTTGTTTTCTAATCGCAATAAATCCCTGGCTTTCAAAAAAAGGTCGCGCTGTAATGCTGACTTCGGCAAATAACTTGTTAATTCCTAAGTCTTGGGCTTTTGACTCAATTTGTTTTAAAATTAGCCTACCAACTCCTTGTCTTTGAAAATTTTTATGACAGTAAAAGCGATCGATATGGCCGTTTGCTTCTAATTCCCCAAAACCTGCAATTTTCTCACCCTCTTCTGCTACGAAAGTAAATTTACTGCTTAAACTTTTAGTCCAACTTTCGATATCCATATCTGCTGGCGCCCAAGCATCTACTTGTGCTTGTGTGTAATCGCGGATGTTTACTTCGTGTATGGTGTCGTAAAACAGTTTTACAATTTGTTGGGTATCACCGATTTCGTAGGTTCGTATTCTCATAAATTATCTCACTGCGATCGCTTCTTTGATATTAATTTGGGATTTTTAACCGCTTCGCAACACGGATGGATGTTGGCTTTTACCATTGTGTCTCATTTCTTGCAGGGCGATCGCCCCAAAATTTCTCTACCACCCCTTGACAAACTCTCATCCTCTATGTTAAAGAATTAGGATCGCGAATTAAATAACTTACAATTTTAATTGTTATTGTGGGACGGGCGGGACGCCCATCCCACAAACTTGTGGAAGTTATTTAATTCTCATTCCTTAGAAGCAAACCTGACTCGAATTAACACTACATTAATCCAGTAGCTTAACAAATAAGGATTGAAACTTATGACAGAAATTGGACCCGATCCAAACCGACCATATCCGATGCCCGACCAACGGCGCGTATGCTTCATCAAAAACTTTATTAAATCCCCCAACATTATCGTCGGCGATTACTCATATTACGACGATCCAATAGATCCAGAAAACTTTGAAAGAAATGTACTTTATAACTACGGAAACGATCGGTTAATTATTGGCAAGTTTTGTGCGATCGCCACCAACGTCAAATTCATAATGAACGGTGCAAATCACAAACTCGACGGGATTTCAACTTATCCTTTTCCGGTTTTTGGGAATGGTTGGGAAACAGCCATGAATTTATTAATGGAACTGCCAAGTAAAGGCGATACCGTCATTGGCAATGATGTTTGGATCGGCTATGAATCCCTGATTATGCCCGGAGTCAAAATCGGCGACGGTGCCGTCATTGCTGCCAAATCCGTTGTAGTAAAAGACATTCCCGCTTACACCGTTGTCGGTGGAAATCCCGCCCATCCAATCAAACAGCGTTTTAGCGATGGTGAGGTTGCACAACTATTAGAAATACGGTGGTGGGATTGGGAAATCGACAAGATTTCCCGCAATGTCAGTTTGATTATGCAAGGTGATATTCAAGCACTCAAAAAAGCTGAGTAAACTCGCAAATACAGCGATATTAATTTTAACTCTGATGCTGAGTACAGGTTCCGGCGCGATCGCGCCGGCGAACCAACTCCCAGCAGCCGATCCCGGATACATCTTCTAATCTGCGTTCATCAACGTCAATCAGCCTGCATCTGCAGTCAATCGATTTTAGATTTTAGATTTTAGATTTTAGATTGACTTGCGCGAGATAAATGCGGGGGCAATAAGTGATTTTCGATTTGCGATTTTGGATTGATTCCACGGATAAATCACGTGGGGGGTACCACATGAAGAAATTCGTGGTCAAAAAATCCCCCAAAATCACCATGCAAACCCAGGGAACCCCCGTACCGCACCGCTACGACTTATTTGCTGGGCCCACAGCCTCGATCGCATCCTCCAGGGCGATCGATACATGAGTCCAATGAGTCCCCCCCTGACAAAAAGCCACGTAAGGCTCCCGCAGAGGCCCGTCAGCCGAAAACTCCGACGTACTCCCATCGATAAAAGTACCCCCAGCCATCACTAACTGACTTTCATACCCGTGCATCGGAGCCGGCACCGGATCTAAATAGGAACCGACGGGGGAATTTTGCTGAACAGCCCGACAAAAAGCAATTAACTTATCAGCAGAACCGAATTCGATCGCCTGAATCACATCTCGTCTTCTAGCCAAAGGCATAGGATTCACTCGATAACCCAACTTATAAAAAACATAAGCCGTCAAATGATTGCCCTTCATCGCCTCGCCCACACAACCGGGAGCCATAAACAAACCCTGAAACAGCAACCGATTCAAATCAAAAGTTGCGCCGCCGCTGCTGCCGATTCCCGGTGCCGTCAAGCGACAAGTTGCCGCCTCCACCAAATCCGCCCTGCCGGCGACGTAACCTCCAGCAGGGACGATCGTACCCCCCGGATTTTTGATTAAAGAACCAGCCATCAGATCCGCACCCACAGCAGTAGGTTCGCAATCATCAACAAACTCCCCGTAACAATTATCAACAAAGCAAATTGTGTTAGGATTCTGATGTTTGACTATGGCGACGATTTTTTCAATCTCAGAAATAGACAAACTCGACCGCCAAGAATAGCCGCAAGAGCGCTGGATAAAAACTAGGCGAGTCTTTGCTGAAATAGTAGAGCTCAATGCCTGCCAATCCACACTTCCTTCGCGAGTTAGAGGCAACTCACGGTAACTAATGCCAAACTCAAGCAGTGAACCTTGACCTTGCCCGCGCAAGCCGATCACTTCTTCTAAAGTATCGTAGGGAGAACCAGCCACTGCCAACATTTCATCACCAGGACGCAGGATGCCAAAAAGAGCACAGGCGATCGCGTGAGTACCCGAAACAAACTGTACCCGGACAGCCGCAGCCTGGGCCCCTACCACTTCGGCAAACACCCCGTCCAAAGTCTCCCGACCCAAATCATCGTGGCCGTAACCCGTAACCCCTGCAAAATGGTGGACTCCAACCCGGTGGCTGCGAAAAGCTTTTAAGACTCGTTGAAGATTTTGCTTGACTGTAGTGTCAATACCAGAAAAAATCTGAAAGAGTGCCTGTTCTGCTTCCTGTAGCCGTGAAACGCTATTCATCTATACCTCGCTCACCCTTTGCGTGCGCGCTGTTCATTATGGCGTAGATGCGGCCCCTAGTTTGTAAACATAATATATTCATGACGATTGCAACTTCCAAAAAAACTTCTCCTGATTGGCCTGTCATAGGCTTTATGGCCTTTCTGCACATCGGTGCTTTATTTGCTTTGCTGCCGGGTAATTTTAGCTGGTCTGCGGTCGGGCTAGCACTCTTCCTGCATTGGGTAACAGGTGGTTTAGGAATTACTCTCGGATATCACCGCCTCGTCACCCACCGCAGTTTTCAAACACCGAAATGGCTAGAGTATTTTCTAGTTATTTGCGGTACCCTTTCCTGTGAAGGTGGCCCGATCGACTGGGTAGGAATGCACCGGTTACACCACATCCATTCCGACACGGAAACAGATCCCCACGATTCCAATCAAGGCTTCTGGTGGAGCCACATGGGTTGGATGCTCTCGGATCTCCCGATCAGAGTGGAAATCCCCCGCTTTACTAAAGACATCGGCGACGACCCAGTATACAAGTTTCTCCAAGCATATTTTATCCCCATCCAAGTCGTCTTCGGTGTGTTGCTTTATTTATTAGGCGGCTGGTCTTTCGTGGTGTGGGGCGTGTTTCTGCGGATCGTGGTGGTGTTCCACTGCACTTGGCTGGTTAACAGCGCTACCCACAAATTCGGCTACCGCACCTACGAATCGGGCGATCGCTCGACCAACTGCTGGTGGGTGGCTCTGCTCACCTACGGCGAAGGCTGGCACAACAACCACCACGCCTTTCAATACTCGGCTCGCCACGGTCTCCAATGGTGGGAAATCGACTTCACCTGGATGACAATTCAATTGCTGCAATCGCTGGGTTTGGCAACCAAAGTGAAATTAGCAGAAAAATAGCGATCGGCAATTAGTCATTGGTTGTCGCTCATCAGTTCTGGACTAATAGCTTGTGACCAATGGCTAATCCTGTTTTTGCGATCGGTATAGGTTGGGTTGAACAGAGATCGAATCCCCTGGTGCGATCGACCCAACCCAAACCCGAATCAGTTATAATATAATTGGGAACAAAAAATTTTGTTTAGCAGCCAAAGTTTTTATTTTCAGAATATAGCAATCCTAAATCATTTGCATAATTATTGTAGGGGTAATCCCACGCCCGGTTGCCCGATAGATAGGGGGTAGGCACTCTTAGCACTACCCCTACCAATTTATCTGAATCATTTAGGATTGCTATACAACCGTAAATTTTTTTCAATCCTAATCCCAAATCTATCATTGATTCTTTATTAGTTTGGGCAAGTGTGCAGCAAAAAAGTTCACTGCTCAATCCCAACTATTATGCGTGAATCTAGCTCGGCATCTCATCAGAAATCAAAAAGAGAATGACAATTGCAACGCAAGAAAAACTCCAATACAATTGGAAGCACGTTATTAGTTTAGCAGGACTTCATATCGGCGCTTTGTTCGCACTGCTACCCAGTAACTTCAATTGGACAGCAGTTGGTTTAACAGTATTCATGCACTGGATAACCGGCGGTTTGGGAATAACTCTCGGATGGCATCGCCTGCTCACCCACCGCAGTTTTCAGACACCAAAATTCGTAGAATACTTTCTAGCATTTTGCGGAGCCCTTGCCTGTCAAGGAGGAATAATTGATTGGGTTGGGCTGCACCGATTGCACCACACCCACTCTGACCAAAATGCGCTCGACCCTCACAATGCCCAAAAGGGTTTTTGGTGGAGTCACCTCGGCTGGATGCTATATAAAGGTCCAGCTCACGCTGAAATTCCCCGCTGCACAAAAGACATTTCGAGCGACCCCTTTTACCAATTTTTGCAAAACTACTTTCTCCCGATGCAAATCGTCTTTGGCGTCTTGCTTTACTTAGCAGCAGGCTGGCCGTTTGTAGTTTGGGTAATTTTTGCCCGCTTAGTTTTGGTGTATCACTGCACCTGGTTTGTTAACAGCGCCACTCACAAATTTGGCTACCGCACTTACGAAACAAAGGATAGTTCTACTAACTGTTGGTGGGTGGCTGTCCTGACTTACGGCGAAGGCTGGCACAACAACCACCACGCTTTTCAATACTCTGCGCGTCACGGCATGGAATGGTGGGAAATTGACTTCACTTGGATGACAATTCAAGTCTTGGAAGCACTAGGTTTGGCTACTAAGGTGAAATTACCAGCCAAGTAGCAGCAATTGGGTTTTAGACGCAGAACCTCTTTAGGCTGCGCCGGGCCGGCCACCTTACCCCTTCAGAAACCCGGTTTCTCAAAGAAACCGGGTTTTTTGGTGACTAATAACCCATGACTAATGACTAATGACTAATGACTAATGACTAATGACTAATGACTAATGACTAATGACTAATGACTAATGAGCCCGTTTTTGCTCGCCCCGGCCGCGCAAATATTCCGCTAAAAACGCCAATCCTCCCGAACCTACTATCAACAGCACGCTCAAAGCATTAATATCAGGTTTTACCCCAGTCCGAATCCGGCTAAAAATTTCCATCGGCAGAGTTGTAGTCCCGCTACCTGCGGTAAAACTCGCAATCAAAAAATCGTCCATGCTGAGGACAAAAGACAGGAGACAACCCGAAACAATTCCGGGTATTAATTGAGGGAGCAAAACTTTAATAAAAGCTTCAACAGGCGTTGCACCCAAATCCAAGGCAGCCTCTTCTAAATACGGGTTTAAATCGGCCAATCTAGTAGAAACAGCTAGGGCGATGTAAGCCAGACAAAACACAACGTGAGCGGCGACAATCGTCCACAAACTCAGAGGAATCGCCAGCGCTGCTAAAAATACCAGAGTAGCAACTGCGGTAGCAATATCTGGAATAATAATCGGCAAGTAGGAGACTCCCTGATATAAACTCTTGCCTGGAAAGCGGTAGCGGGCTAAACCAACCGCCATCAAAGTGCCGAGTACCGCCGAGATTGCCACTGCACAAACAGCCACTGTTAAACTGTTTCTCAGGGCAATTAAAATCCGCGTATCGCTAAATAATTTAACGTACCAATCTAAGGTAAATCCTTCCCAGCCGGCGCTAAAACGCGATTTGTTAAAGCTGTAAAAGGTGAGTACCAGGATGGGCAGGTACATATAAAAAAACATCACAACGGCAAATATTACCTGCCAAGAAACCTTAAATTTAGGTTTTAAGTACATATCGGCTTGTATGTCCTCCTGTGTATTTTCGGGGGTATTTTCCATTTCTCGGTAATCGGTAATTGGTAATTAATTGGTAATTGGTAATTGGTAATCGGTTGTTGTCAGTTGTTATTTGTGAGTAGCTACCAATAACCAGTAACCAATAACTAATGACTAATAACTACTGACTAATGACTTCTTTAAATTGCATTACGATCGCCATATTTGAGCAAAAGGGCAATTCCGATACTCACTGCAAAGATTAATACCATACTCAGAGCCGAACCCAGACCCCAATTTTGAGTCGCCCCCAAAAATTGATTGTAAATTAAACGAGCCGCCGTCATGCTCGAAGCTCCACCGAGCAACTCTGGATCGACAAAATCGCCCAAACAGCTAATAAATACTAGCAAAGAACCCGCAGCAATTCCGGGCATCGTCTGAGGTACTGTCACTTTCCAGAAAGTTTCCACTGGGTTCGCACCCAAATCCTGAGATGCTTCTAGCAACCTGCGGTCTAACTTTTCCAAAGAAGCGTAGAGAATTGTCACGATATAAGGCAAATAACTGTAAGCCATGCCGATTAAAACTGCGGAGCTTTGATTAAGCAATTCTAGAGGAGGAATGCCTACAAGTGCCAGCAGCGAGTTGAGAACCCCCGTAGGACGCAGAATTGTAATCCAAGCATACGATCGCAACAGCGAAGAAGTCCACAGCGGCAACACAAAGCCTAACAAAGTTAAATTCCGCCACTTTTTCGACACATTGAGGGCGATCCAGTAAGCCACTGGAAATCCCAGCAGCAAACACAGAATAGTAGTCCCCGTTGCGAAAAAGAGCGAGCGACCTATCACCTGTAAATTCAGCGGCTCAAACACTCGCAGGTAATTGCCGATTCCCGAAGGATTCACCAAATCTCCTGGCTTAATATTCGGAACCAAACTAAGCTGAAAAATCACCAAAGTTGGTATGACTAATAATAAAAGCAGCAACAAGCCAGAAGGGCCCAGCAATGCCAGTGGCCCAGCCCACGCCGACCAGCGAGAAACAGTTTCAGCCTTCGAGGGAGAACCGGGAGGAAGAGGAGGGGGAGCTTGAGTGGAAACAGCCATAAATAAATAGTTTTGAGTTTTGAGTTTTGATTTGTAGGGGCGGGTTTCACCTACAATAATCGCCTAAAATAAACAATCTCATAAACCCGCCCCCACCCCACGGTAAATCGAAATGTAATGTAGGGGCGGGTTCACCTACAATCATCGCCTAAAATAAACAATCTCATAAACCCGCCCCCACCCCACGGTAAATCGAAATCTACATGAAATTTATGGCAATAAATAAGATTAGCCGCTGGTTAATTGAGTCCAATAGCGATCGTACACGTCTATAAATTTTCCTACCGGCGCAACACCTTCGCAATTTTTCAAAGTTGCCTCAGAAGGGAAAAGAATTTCATTTTCGCGGACTTCCGGCGTCAGCAAACTAAAAGCATCTTCCGAAGGAGTTGAGAAACTGAGCCGTTCTACTAAAGAAGCAGCGACATCCGCTTGCAGCATAAAGTTAATCCACTTATAAGCTGCTTCTGGATTGGGAGCACCTTTAGGAATTACTAAAGTGTCAGTCCACAGAGAAGAACCGCTTTTTGGCACAACATAGCGCAATTTGTCATTATCTGGAATTACCTCATTAGCATCAGAAGAATAACACATAGCTACCTTCAAATCCCCCGTCAGCATTTGTGGCCGCCAAGCATCAGTGGTAAAAGATGCGATCGCCGGTTTGAGTTCAACCAACTTTTCATAAGCTTGTTTCACTTGCTCTGGGTTCGTAGAATTGAGAGAATAGCCCAACATTCGCAACGCAGCACCCATAACTTCTCGAACATCATTTGCCAGCGTCATTCGCCTTGCTAACTCCTGTTTGTGCTTCCACAAATAGTCCCAATCTTCAGGAGCTTCTTTGAGCTGTTCGCTGTTGTAAATTAAGCCTGTGGTTCCCCAACTCACAGGGACGCTGTAGCGGTTTCCTGGGTCATAGACGGGGTTTTGGAACTGTTTTTTTAGCCGATCGAGTCCGCCCAAAATCGAGTGGTCTAATTGGCTCAACAGCCCCAGTTCCGTCATCTGAATCACCATGTAGTCAGACGGGTAAATGATGCTGTAGGCGCGGGCGCCACCGGCTTGAACTCTCGCCAGCATCGACTCATTGGAGTCGAATACATCTGCGATGACGCGGATGCCTGTTTTTTCGGCAAAGCGATCGAGCAAAGCGTTATCGGTATAGCCGGCCCAAGTATAGATGAAAAGTTGGTCGGCAGAACCTTGGACGGGAGGAGCAGATTGCACGTCTGCAAGTCGCCAGCCGCAACTCGAAACAGCTAACCCGGAAATTGTCGCCGCCGAATTTTTTAGGAACTGACGGCGTGTAGAATTAGCCGGGAAAATCCTGGTAATTGGTAAGTTAGTCGGAGGCACAGTTCGATTTTAGATTTTAGATTTTAGATTTTAGATTTGGAGATTGAAGATTGAAGATTGGGGAATTGGGAATTGGGAATTGGGAATTGTTCTATGTTATTTGTTAGGATAACCAACCACCAACAAATAACCAATGACTAATGACTGATACCAACTACCAACGGCCAACTGACTAATTCCGATCGCCCAAAGCGAGACAATCAGTAGTTCCCCAGTAAGCGTAAATCGGCGTGTGCGGGTCTGGGAAAGAACCGCCAGTATTTGGCTGGCGCACTGTAATTTTATCGCCCGAAGCCAACTCAACGACGTAATGAACGTGCGTGCCCATGTACATAGTATTTTTGAGCCGCCCTTCAAAACAGTTGACCGACACTTCCGGCTGGTAGAGATTCAAATATACTTTTTCCGGCCGAACGCTGACAACAACCGAGTCGCCTGTGACACCATTCCACATATCCGACTGCTGAACGATGATTTTCAGATTGGCTGATGTGCGAACTGTGATAGTCGATCGGTCGATCGATTCTACCGTACCCGCAAACAAATTCGTATCGCCAATAAAATCCGCCACAAAAGCCGTCTGCGGACACTCATAAATTTCTTCAGGAGAGCCAATTTGCTCAATCCTGCCCTCGTGCATCACCGCAATCCGGTCAGACAGACTCATCGCCTCTTCTTGGTCGTGAGTCACCATCACAAAAGTCAAACCCAATTCTTGATGCAAATTCGACAGTTCCAACTGCATCTGCTTCCGCAACTTCAAATCCAGAGCACCCAGAGGTTCGTCCAACAGCAAAACCGCCGGTCGATTTACCAGAGCTCTCGCCAAAGCCACCCGCTGCTGCTGGCCGCCCGACATTTGACCGGGAAACCTGTTGGCGAAAGATTCCATTTTCACCAATTGCAAAACTTCCCGTACCCGTTCTTCAATTTCCGCTTTCCCCAGCTTTTTGATCCGCAATCCAAAAGCGATATTGTCCCAGACATTCATGTGTCCGAACAAAGCATAGCTTTGAAACACAGTATTTACCGGACGGCGGTAAGCTGGAGTGTTGGTCATCGACTGGCCGCGAATCATCAATTCGCCCGCCGAGGGAGTCTCGAACCCAGCGATTAAGCGCAGTGTCGTAGTCTTGCCGCAGCCACTGGGCCCGAGGATGCTAAAAAATTCTCCTTGGCGGATGTTGAGGTCAACTCCGCGGACTGCGGTTTCGCCGTTAAATACCTTAAAGACCTTGCGGAGTTCAACGTCAAGCGCTGTATCCGTTGCTGTCGTACCTTGGTTGAGTGCTGTCTGAAACATATTCGCCCTTTCCTGGGGGTAATGCACGCCACTTAAATACAGTTTAAGTTTAGACTTTTCTGTATTTTAGGTGAGGAATGTTGGATGTAACAGGTTTTGGGATTTGTTCTTTAAATTCTATCCCAGAGCGCACCATTGTCAGCAACAGGCGTCATTCGATTTTAGATTTTAGATTTTAGATTTTGGATTGACTTGCGCGAGATCAATTCGGGGGACGCAAGGATTTTAGATTTTAGATTTTGGATTGATTTGCGCGAGATAAATCACGTGGCGGGTACCATCAAAAAATTCTTGGTCAGAAACAGGCTTTCCGGCCTGTTCCACAAAAAAATTTACTCTTTGTGGAACAGGCCGGAAAGCCTGTTCATAAAAGGCTTATTGACAATGGTGCAACATCGAGGAGCGACCGGTCATCTATTTATTCTCAGGACTTGGCGTGGGAGAGGGTTTTTGCGGTTTCTCTGTTTTGGGTGCTTCTGCTTTTTTCCACTCTGACAAAGGTCGTTGGACGGCATTTTTAAAGTCAAAAGGCACTAGCAGCACGGGCAAATTTTGGGCGGAATTTTGAGGGGGCGCTTCCGGCGGATTGGCTTGAGCGTACAAGAAGCGGCCGCTAAAGTCTGTTTTGCCTAAAACTAGGCGGTGAGTTTCCTGGTTGTCCAGTTTTACTGTGACTGTAGCTTGGGGTTGGTCTAGACCGAATTCTGGCAGTTGAGCAGCAGTAGTATTAATCGTGCGATCGCTCTTTCCTGTTGCCAGCCTGTCTAGCAAAAAATCCACCGATGCCTGACTCGCGTGTGCTTGCACTGGCAATTTCATTTCCCAGCTAGACTTGCCTCCTTTTGTAGCATAAACTCGCTCAAAAGTCAATATTTTTTCGGGAGTTTTGACTGTAAAGAATTGTACGCGATCGGAGTTAAAAGCAAAAATTTTCTGTTGTTCTTCCTTAGCAGCTTCCTGTTTAGGAGCCACTTGCATCTCGAACAAAGCAACCAACCCAGTCATGCTAAGTGCGACGGCTATCAATACAAATGTATTTTTCTGCAATTTCATAGTAACTGGGAATTGGGCATTGGGAATTGGGCATTGGGCATCGGGAATTGGGAATTGGGCATTGGGGAGTCTGTTATTAATAACAACTGACAACTGACAACTGTCAACTGTCAACTGACAACTGTCAACTGACAACTGTCAACTGTCAACTAACTTATCTTCTCTTCCACCAGATAGCGCCCCCAATTCCCAGTCCGAGTAAAGGCCAAATTAGCCAAGCTAAAACCAGCAATCCTACTTGGATAGCCGTCATGTTAATGCGACGGTTAGTAGCTTTTTTCGGACTGATAGAAAAGCTTTGCTGGTCTGGTTTACTCAACCAACTGACTGAATTGAGAAACACGTCGCTATTGAGTTGTTGGTCAAACCAACCGTTAGTCACAAATTGAGATGTGCCAATTACTACCATTCGCGATGTTTTTCTAGGAGTTGAAGGCGCAGAAGGAGTTGCGGTTGGACTGGGAGATGCTGTGGGAGATGCTGTGGGAGATGCTGCTGGTGTTGGCGAAGTCGTCGGTAATGCTGGAGGCGTTGCTTCTTGCGAGACAATCACCGAATAGCTGATTGGGGAAGCTGTTGGCGAAGTTGTCGGCGATGGTGAATCTGTCGGCGATGGTGAATCTGTCGGCGATGGGGAATCTGTCGGCGATGGGGAAATTGTCGGCGATGGGGACTCTGTCGGTGATGGTGAATCTATCGGCGATGGTAAATCTGTCGGCGATGGTGAATCTGTCGGCGATGGGGAAATTGTCGGTGAGGGTGAATCTATCGGTGAGGGTGAATCTGTCGGCGATGGGGAATCTGTGGGTGAGGGTGAATCTATCGGCGATGGGGAATCTGTCGGTGATGCTTGGGGTGAAGGCGAGGGTGAAGTAGGTGTTGGTGAAGGTGAGGGCTTTGAGGGAGTGCTGTCAGTGGTCGATCGAACTAAAGCTACACCTAATAATAGCGGGCCTTGTTTATCGGTCTTCTGATCGAACTCCAATTTCTTAGTCGTTAAATCGCTTTCCGCCCAACTTTCCTGACTCGTCCAAATCAGCGGTTTTGCCTCTATCCCTTCTACTGGCGAGTTTTCCAAAGCACGCGCAAACGGATAAAATGAAATGCCGTTGCCAAAACTTTGAGTAATCGGATGTTCGCCGTAGCGCCTGACTGTGGGAACCGTGGGGCCCAGCCCAAATCTTTGACCAGTGCCCGAAGCATCGATGGCCAAACGGGCGTCTAGTTTTACGCCCCATTCTTCCAGCAATTTGCCCAATCCCGTATCAATTGCCGGGTCTACCATTAACAATAAACTGCCGCCGCGATCGAGATAAGCTCTTAGTGCTTTAATTTCTGTATCGGAAAACGGTTTGTCCTGGCCGGGAACGATTAAAGCATCTGCATCTTCTGGCACTTCTTTGCGTTCGGTCAAATTCAGGGTTTGGACGTTGTAGTATTTATCTTTCAAAGCTTTTTCAGCTTGCTGAATTCCGCCTTGACCTTCCTGTAGCGGGCGGGCTCCTTTGCCTTGCAAAAAGTAAACTCTAGCAACGCGAGTGCTCAGGATTTCTTCTAAGCCATTGGTAAGTTTTATCTCTGAAAGACCTTGATTTGGGTCGCTACCAAAAGCGGTGCCACCTTTTTGCAGTACCTGTTTTCTGTCGCCGGATTGCAGGTAAACTTCTCCGATGCTAGTAATACTAAATTCCCGCGCTTTTCCAGGTTGGGTCTGCGGGTCAACAAACTCGAATTGGAACTTTTCGCCTCCCTCGCGTTTGTAGCTTTGCAGCAATTCTTTAATTTGGGGATTTTGGATGGGGTCAAATACCCAAACTTTGACTGTTTGTTGCAGGTTTCGCAGTATTTGTTGAGTCTGCGGCGCAAGGGTAAATTGTTGGCTTTCGGTTAAGTCGATGCGGACGGGATAGCGAACGGCTATGAAGTTAATTACTCCGAGTATCACAAAGACGGCGAGGGTAGCAATCAGGGCGTTGGTGCTGGCTTGGGTGGAACGCTGCCCCCAAAAGCTTTGTTCGTAACTCAAATATAGCAGCCAAAGGGCGATCGTCACTGCTCCGGCAATAACTAAACCGACTGTCAGCGGGTCCCATACTCCAGATACAAGTGCTGCTGTTACACCCGCTGCGATGAGGAGGGGGCCCAGCAAAAAAACGTATTTCCAATTTGTTTTCCTAATTTTCATAATGTAAATATTGAGTGACAAAATTATGGTTGAAGGATGTTATTCTATATCGCATTAGCCTGCAACCATGCTGTTAAATCGGATGGCTTGTTGAAATCGATCACGGCATCTCCTAGTTCTTCTAATTCCTGTATACCTAATTGACGGATGCTGTTTTCAGTTTCCGGTTGTATTGTGCCTAATCGCTTCACTAGCTGACGCAATATTAACGAGAGTTGAGCGGCTTTTGTCACCTGTTCTCTTGCTACATCTATGGCAATCTGCTGGTCTTGAATCCACAGTTCTTGCTTCTGCAATTCATTTAATTCTTCCTGAGTGAAGTTTGCCTCGCTGGCAATTCTAAAAGCTTTCTGAATTTCGGGAACTGCACTGAGTGTTTCTGGTACTGTCTCCAGAGTGCTGGTCTTTTCGAGAAAGTAAATCCATTGATCTGCCGTTGTTTCTAATTCTGCTAATTCCTTGCTAAATTTTGGCAGTTCGATAAATACTAATTCTATTTGAGTATCTGGACACTCAAACTGTTGCTCTTTTTCTTTGAAAACAAACCGTGACATAAATTCCGGCTGATTTTCAAACATTTCAAAGTCGGCAATTTTTAAGGAAATTACTGTTTTTAGTCTTTCGTAGCGCTCTTTTCCTGTTAATTGTTGGCTGTAGCTTTTGGCAGCGTTGTACAAAACTCTGTTCCCAAAGGAAGGCACGTTGATCAGTTGAATTTCAACTAGGGCGATTCTGCCGCCGTTAATTGTGGCTTTGACATCTAGGTGTGTGTCTTGGGTTGCGAGAGTTTGAGGTTCTGGTTGGGATTCGATTATTTCTAAGTCTTCGATGACCGGCTGTGCTTCATAAAGGATGGCGTTTAAAAAATTAATCAGGATGTCTTTGCTGTCGCTGGAACCGAATATTTTTTTGAACGCAAAGTCGATTTTGGGATTGATAAATCTCATTGTTTGAGGTATTTTGTAGAATGATTAACAGGGAAAAATAACCTTCCCTTTGCTCTTTACTTCTCTTTACTTTGGCAAAAATAACCTTCTCTGTCTCTGCCTTGTCTAGTGTTTTTAAGAACGCTGATATCGCAAGGCATCGATGGATTGGGCGGTCAGAAATACTCCTAAAATGATGTAACTGGCAAACATAATTAAACTGCTGGTATCGAAAACTCCCTTGACAAGATTGGTGTAATTTGTTAGGAGCGACAAATGTCCTAATGCTGTTCCGAAGGGGCCACCGATACTGACGGCGACTGCATCGATCACCCAGAGAAATAATACTAGAGTGAAGGTGAGGATGGCTGATAAAATTGTGCTGTCGGTGAGGGAGGAAATAAACATTCCGAGGGACAATACTCCTGCTGCTAGTAAGATTAAGCCGCCGTGTCCTAGCAGAAGAACTCCGGGGGGTACGGGTGGGGTTGAGGAACTGAGGGCGATCGCCTCGCAGAACAGCAGGGGCAGCAACATTGTGGTATAAAATGTTAAAACTCCCAGGAGTTTGCCGGTAGCAACTGCCCAGTTTGTTAAGGGCGATGTGGCTAATAGTTCTAAGGTTCCACGTTTGCGTTCTTCTGCGTAAAGTCCCATTGAGAGTACGGGTAGTACGAACAAGGAAAGGGAACCCATGATTCGCAGGAAGAGTTGCAGGAATTCGTAGGCTACGTCGATGGGAGGTTCGGTAATTCCCATTTGGTCTCGCTGGCCGATTTGGGGAATTAACCCGTCGGGGGCGAGGAGGATGGCTATTAAAAAGTAGCCGGTGATTAGCCAAAAGACTGCTGCGATGGCATAGGCTAATGGCGATGCAAAATAGCTTTGTAGTTCTTTGCGGTAAATTGCGACAATATTACTAATCATTACTAACATTTAGGAATTGGGAATGGGTAATTGGGCATTGGTAATTGGTTCATTCTGAGTCGCCTGCGGGTGGTGTTTCACTGCTGTCGCTATCCTGTTTTTTTCTTTCTATTGGTCGCTTTTTGGTAACAGGTGGCTGTTCGGGCCGAGAATCGCTACTCGGTTGTGGCTTTTTTTTAATTGGCCGATTTTTTACAACTGGTTGGGATTCTGGTTGAGAACGTTCGATCGACTTTGGTGCATCTAAAATCGGTTCAGGTTCTAGTGGAGAAAGTTCGATCGACTTTGGTGCATCTACAATCGGTTCTGATTCTGGCTGAGAAAGTTCGATCGACTTTGGTGCATCTACAATCGGTTCAGGTTCTAGTGGAGAAAGTTCGATCGACTTTGGTGCATCTACAATCGGTTCTGATTCTGGCTGAGAAAGTTCGATCGACTTTGGTGCATCTACAATCGGTTCTGATTCTGGCTGAGAAAGCTCGATCAACTTTGGTGCATCTACAATCGGTTCTGATTCTGGCTGAGAAAGCTCGATCGACTCTACTGTTTCTACAATGAGTAGATTTTCGACAATCGGTTCTGACTGAGAAAGTTCGATCGACTCTTGTTTTTCTACAATTTCCAGAAAATCTGCCACTGGTTGCATTTCTGGTTCTAAATCGCTTATTTCCTCTGGTGTTTCTGCAACTGCTTGGGATTCTGGTTGAGAAGGTTGGCTCGACTCTACGGTTTCTACAATAAGTAGATTTTCGACAACCGGTTCTGGTTGAGAAGGTTGGCTCGACTCTACGGTTTCTACAATAAGTAGATTTTCGACAACCGGTTCTGGTTGAGGATGCTCGATCGACTCTACGGTTTCTACAACTTGCAGATTTTCGACTATCGGTTCTGGTTGAGAAGGTTGGCTCGACTCTACGGTTTCTACAACTGGTTCGGATTCTGGTTCATGATGCTCGATCGACTCTACGGTTTCTACAATAAGTAGATTTTCGACAACCGGTTCTGGTTGAGGATGCTCGATCGACTCTACGGTT